>CANGCI010000153.1 GCA_947451995.1 Comamonadaceae bacterium
ATCTTGGGTGTGACGCGATCAATGCTGCTGCCAAAGCGGGTGTAGGCAAAGCTGTCGTCTTCGTGCAGTTGTTTGAACAAATGCCTGAGGCCAATGCGTGCTTGTCGCATGCTGTCGCCGGCCATGGAGCCAGAGCAATCTAACAAAACCTTGAGTCGCAATGCGCTGGGTTTGGCAGCGGGCAAGCGGGGGCAGAAGCTGGTGATGATGGCCGTGCTGCTGCTGCCTTCGGAATCTGGGCCAGCGATGCAAAATGATTCACCCACCAGGTCTTCAATGAGCAGCACAAAGTCGCGGTCTAGGTAGGCTTGTTTGCCCAATTGCACATTGACGCCATCAAAGCTTTTGGTGGTTTTGATGGGGTGAGACGGGCTGCTGATGAGACCTTTGGCGGCGGTGCCGTGAACGTCCAAAGTCATGAAGAAGCCGTATTCCACCAAGCCATTGGCCGCTGCCGTTTGGTGGGGCTGAAGGCCACCTTGTTCGTGTTGGTTCCCATAGCGCGGTGCAATGGTGGTGGGAATGGTGAGCCGAATGCGGTCTGCTTCAAAGCTTAACAATTGGGCGTATTCAATTTCAATGACGGCTGTTTCGCCGGGCAACAAGTTGCCTAAGTTGGCCGTGTAAAGGCCGCGGCCAGAACGCTCAACCATGATGGGCGAGTCACCGTTGTCGATGGCCTCTTCGTATTGTTTAACGGCTTGTTTCTTTTCAATGACCGAGCCGTTCAAGCGTTTGCCGTTGAGTTCTACGGCCAGGTTGAGGAGGGTTGCACCCCAAGCCAATGGAAAGGTGTAGACGGTTTCGAGGGTGTCTTCTGATTCATTGGTGTAAGTTTGGCGCACCTTCATTCGAAGCAGCAGGCCGTCTAGTTTGCCGTGCACGTGGACAGATTTCATGGCGACTTCTTCGCCATCGCAGGTGAGGGTGCAGTTTTCTTGTTCTTCGTACATGGTTAGGCCTTGATGTCTTGGATGGTTTTCATGACGGCTTTGACGAGCGCGCGGATTTGCTCTGGGCTCATGTCGGCTTCTTCGGGACTGATTTGCAATTCAATGCCAGGGGCGACGTGCACATGGCTCTTGACTTGGATGTCGCCAGGCTTTCTGGCTTTTGGGGGAACGGGGAGTTCTTCACCGTTTTGAATTTCGGCAATTCGTTCTAATGAAATGCCGGCGTCGGTTAACTGCTTGACCTTCAGCAGTTGGTCTAAGTGAGTGGCCAGGTAATGCGCCGCTCTGGTTTCGCCGATGGGGCGATCGACAAGTCCCATTTGCATGTAGTACCGAACCGTGCGCTTGGGCAGGTCGGTCAGGGTGCAGAGGTCGTCAAGAGTGAAAGTTTTGGACATGCATTTATATTAACACCAAAACTGTACAAATAAAGTGTCACAATCAATTTAATTGGGGTCAGATCAACATTAATTGCAAATTAATGTTGTTATGACCCCAATTAAATTTCACCCAGACTGGTGCTACCAAGCGCTTTGGGAGAGGGCTTCCATTTGGGACACTGCGGCCTCTAGGGCTTTGGCGGGTGGGGTTTTGCGGTTGTTGAACACAATGGCCAACTGGCGGTAATACCAAAGGGTTTGTTCGGTGCTGCTGCTGAACCGGTTGAACACGGACGGGCCTTCGTTGATGAGGTCTGAGACGATGGCTCTGGCGTTGTGGAGTTTGTCTGAGCAGCTGACCAGCAACACTTCGTCTGAGGCTTCTTGCAAGTGATGGATGTAGGCCGTTTTGCGTTCAAGCCAAGGGGCTTTGCTGCCAGTGTGGTCTGGGGTGCCGTCGGTACAGCCTTGGACCAAGTCGTGAACATGTTGGCCAAATTGGGCTTCAATGAGCTTGGCGTATTGGATGCCCCCATCTTCAATGGCATCGTGGAGCAGGGCGGCTATGGCTTGGTCTTCTGAGGCGCCAAACTCCAAGGCGATGGAAGCCACGGCCATGGGGTGGGAGATGTAGGGAATGGCGGTGCTTTTGCGGACCTGACCTTGGTGGGCTTGAATGGCCAGGTGGAGTGCGGATGCTAGTTTGGCGAGTTGCATGTTGAGCTCTTTCTACACTTAAAGATTAAATGTAGATGGCGCCAGGGTCGCTAGGTGAGCTACCCTTTAATTGGGGTCAGATCCACATTAATTTAATTAATGTGGATCTGACCCCAATTAAACGATCTCAATCACTGATTGCAATCTAGCGATAAATTCCTACACTGTAGTCTTCAATCAAGGAGTTGCCAGATGAAGATTTCTCGTCGAGTGTTCAGCGCCGCTTTGGGTTTAATGCCATTTGCGGATGCATGGTCGCAAAATAGCGCACCGTTTCCCAGCCGCCCCATCAAAATTGTGCCCTTTGGAACGGCGGGTGGTCCCATTGATACCTTGGCCAGAATTTATGGGGAGAAACTCCAGCAACGCTGGGGGCAGCCTATCGTGATCGATGCCAAGCCAGGCGCAAGCGGGATCATTGCTGCAGACTTTGTAGCCAAAGCCCCCGCAGACGGCTACACGGTCATGATGACGCTTCCCTTGACCCACGTGAACAACGCCATCCTTCAACCCAAGCTGCCCTACGATCCGGTCAAGAGTTTCACGCCTTTGAGCATGTTGGCCACGGGTGGCCCCATGTTGGTAGCTCGCGCCAACGCGCCTTACAACAACGTTAAAGAGTTTGTGGAGTACGCCAAAAAGAAAGGCAGTATGAGCTATGGCACTTGGGGCACAGGCTCATCTGCGCATTTGTTTGGCGAGTTGCTTTCACAACAATCGGGTGGCAAATTGGTGCATGCTGCCTACAAATCGGAGGCTGCTGCACACAATGATTTGTTTGGAGAACTTTTAGACTTTGCGTGGGCTAATCCATCGACTGCCAAAAATCAATCGCAAGCTGGCAAATTGAAAGTGCTAGGCATCGCTGGCACCAAACGCGTTTCCACCATGCCCAACGTGGCCACATTCACAGAGCAGGGCTTCAAAGGTTTTGACGTTGACAGCTGGATTGGCATGTACGCTCCAGCCAATTTGCCCCCCGACATTCAAAATGCTTGGGTGACAGCGCTGCGTGAAATTACCATGCAACCAGATATTCAGGCTCGGCTTGTGAGCTTTGGCTTTGAGCCCCTTGGTAATACGCCCGCTCAATTTGCAGAAGTGTTCAAAGCAGATTTTCCGAAGGTGGCTGACCTGATCAAAGCTGCCGGTGTCACAGCGCAATAAGGCGATTCAATATGGACACTATTTCATCTCAAGGCCATCGCGTCATTCCAATTCAAGTCGATACAGGCACAGCCTACGGCAAACCAGAACCGACCTCTCATTTGGAGCTTGCGCAAGTAGGCAAGGGTACCCCCATGGGGGAATTGATGCGCCGGTATTGGCACCCCATTGGATTGTTATCGGATGCCAGTGACACACCCAAAAAAATTCGGGTGTTGGGCGAAGATCTGATTTTGTTCAGAGACAAATCGGGCAGCCCTGGTGTTGTCTATCCACACTGTGCGCACCGCGGCGCTTCTTTGTTCTATGGCAAGGTCGAAGAGAAAGGAATCAGGTGTTGCTACCACGGTTGGTTATTCGATGTGAAAGGCCACTGCCTTGAGCAACCCTGTGAGCCCAACGGCGGTAACCTGCATGAAGCAAGGCAGCCTTGGTACCCCGTGCAAGAGTTGTACGGCCTGATTTGGATTTACATGGGGCCACCCGAGAAAAAGCCAGTGTTGCCACGGTATGAATGTTTAGAAACTTTTGAAGAAGGCGAGTTCCTAGAGGCCAACGATGACAGCATTGGTGGCGGCGGCCCTCAAATCATTCCCTGCAATTGGCTGCAGCATTACGAAAACTTGGTTGACCCCTTCCATGTTGTGATCTTGCATTCTTCATTCAGCGGTACACAGTTTGTAGAACAAATGGCACTCATGCCCAAGGTCACCTGGGACACGCAAGATCACAGTGTGCGAACCATCTCGCTTCGCGAGTTACCCGATGGCAAGACACTTCGTCGCATCAGTGAAGCCGGCCTGCCTACGTTGCGTGTAATTCCAAGCCCTCGCATCGGTCGCTATGGCATGGTGGAATCTTTAGGTTGGGTGTTGCCCATTGATGATCATTCGTTTCGAATTTATGTGGTGGGGCGCGTCAAAGAGCAGGGTGAACTGGTCAAGATGCGTTCGCGACTTAACGGCAAGTTATGGGAGCACTTGACCGATGAAGAACATCAAAAATTTCCTGGCGACTACGAAGCCATGGTGAGTCAAGGACCGATTGCCAAACATTCAGAGGAGTATTTGGCCTCGTCAGACGGTGGCATTGTCAAGCTTCGCAGATTGCTCAAGAAGCAATTGAAAGCCCTGGAAGAGGGCAAAGACCCAGCGGGTGTCAGTTTCGATCCAGCAGTGCCGCCAGTGAAGTTTACGGCTGGTAATTTTTTGATTTGATCACATCAACGGCCAATTTAAGCGGCATGCCGATGTCGATTCCCAATGCTTGAGCCAGAGGGTTGACAGCAGACACAAGTCCATTGTCATACCCATCCTGCGCATCGCCAATGCGCGCAGACATGTGAGAGTAGCAAGCACAAGGAATGTTGTGAGCTTGCAATATGTCTAGCGCAACTTTGCCTGCGTTGTCTTTACCACCACCTGCATCGTTGAAAAAAACGCAACTTGGTTTCTGGCTGAGTGCAATGACAAATTCAGCGGCAGACCTTCCGCCATGAGAGCCAGAGATGACAACGGCGTGGGCGTGTGCGTTGCTGATGTGCGCGATTGAGTCGAGTAAAAACAATTGTGATCTGACCCCAATTAATGAAGCTCAATGTTGGGGGCAAAGAAGCGCTGTGTCAATTGACAGTCTTGCTGGAAAGGCCGGTAGTCGGTACAACCAAGGTCTATGAACGATTTTGATTTGTTGTTTCCCAAGCAAAAGGCTTGGGTGGTTGAGTGCCTGACTTGCTTTCCCGAGTGGCAGCACTACGCGGCTGCGGCTTGTGCTGACGAGTTGCCGGATGAATTGTGGGCGTTGCAAAACCTGGCGGAAGAAGATGAAGACTTTGAGTCTTTGTTGGAGGAGTGGGAAGAGTTTGTGCAAGAAAATCACATTTGGGTCTTGCTTGAGCAGAGTTGTGATGAAGGGGTGATGGTGTCTGAAGAGATGGTTTATGAGCGTGTGAAGGATTGCCCGCGAGAATGGTTGGCGCCATTTGAAACTTTGCTGCAGCAATGCCCAGATTACGTGTTGGCTTTTTTGGCGCAACGGCATTATTTGGCGGTCCGGATGGACAGAGCCGATAGATTGGGCAAGCCCAATTGGCGGCCCGCCGATGGGCCTTTTACGTGCGAAGATTTAGAAGATTACTCTTGGCGCAAAGCCAGCTTTGAAGTGCGCAGTTACGTGCGGTAATTTAATTGGGGTCAGATCAACATTAATTTAATGTTGATCTGACCCCAATTACTCAACTGTCAATGCAAGGTGTGCAATCAGTCCTGATCGGGTTTCGCCATATTTTTTGGCTTTTGAATCCAATCGTGCTAAGACTCTTTTGGGAAGGGTGATGTTGACTCTTTCTACTTCATCCGACATCAGGGCGGGATCAATCTCCACCATGGCCCAAATCCAGCCTTTGTATTCTTTGCGCTTTTGCAATTCAGAGACGAGGCTGGGCTGGGGAATGACTTGGTCCATGTCTAGGGCGGTTTCTATCCACAACTCAATGGCCTCTTTGGCGTTGTCGATGGCTTGATCGATGCCGTGATCTGAGGCTGAAAAGCAGCCGGGGAGGTC
>CANGCI010000154.1 GCA_947451995.1 Comamonadaceae bacterium
AGAGGCCGGGCAGGCGCTGGAAGCTGTGCTGAAGGGCCACCAAGGCCACCCGAACGGCGGGCAAAGTGGACACTTTGGAGGCGTTCATGCCGCCTTCTTCGCTGCGGATGGCGTCGGTCACATTTTGCTCATTGAGCAAGACTTTGTCGCCTTCAAAACGGACTGGCAGCTTTTCGGCCAGGGCGGCGATGGCCAACTCGTTGCTTGTTTCAAGGCTCAGGCCAGCCTGCAAAGCTGCATAAGCTGTGACCCGATACAGGGCGCCAGAGTCAAGGTAGTGATAGCCCAATCGTTGGGCCACCAGGCTAGACAAAGTGCCTTTGCCTGAAGCGGTTGGGCCATCGATGCAAATCACGGGAATGCGGTCTGCCGGTGTTTGCGTCAAAGAGAACAAGGCTTCGAAATAGTCTGGGAATGTTTTGGCCACGCACTTGGGATCTTCAATGCGCACGGCTTGCTGGTCAACGTTGAAGGCCGCCAATGAGAAGCACATGGCCACGCGGTGATCGTCGTAAGTGTGAATGCTGGCGGCTTTCCACTGCCCTGTTGGCAAAGGGTGAATGCGCAACCAGTCGGGGCCTTCTTCCACTTGCGCACCCAGCTTGCGTGCTTCTTTGGCCATGGCCGCAATGCGATCGGTTTCCTTCACACGCCAGCTGGCAATGTTGCGAAGGTTGGTGGGGCCATCGGCGTAAAGCGCCATCACGGCCAAGGTCATGGCGGCATCTGGGATGTGGTTGCAGTCCAAGTCGATGGCTTTGAGGGGCCAAGCACCCCGTTTGATCTCTAGCCAGTTGGGGCCACTTTCAATGCGGGCGCCCATTTGGGCTGCGGCATCCATGAAGCGAATGTCGCCTTGAATGGAAGATGCGCCCACACCTTGAATGCGAACCGCTTTGTCTGTGGCGGCCAATGCACCCAAGGCAATGAAATAACTGGCCGATGAGGCATCGGCTTCGACATGAATTTCGCCAGGTGAGGTGTAGTGGCTGCCAGCGGGAATGGTGAAACGTTGCCAACCATCGCGCTTCACATCAATGCCGTAGCGCGCCAACAAGTTCAAAGTGATTTCAATGTAGGGCTTGGAAATCAGCTCGCCCACCACTTCAATCACGATGTCTTTTTGGGCGGCCAAAGGCAGCGACATCAAGAGAGCCGTGAGAAATTGGCTTGACACATCGCCGCGCACTTGAATGGGCTTGTCGAGTTGAAGTTGGGGTGTGCGTATGCGCAAAGGCGGATAGCCTTCGTTGCCCAAATAATCAATGTGACAACCCAAGAGGCGCAGTGCATCGACCAAATCACCAATGGGACGCTCGTGCATGCGCGGCACACCTTTGAGTGTGAAGTCGCCGCCCATCACAGCCAAGGCAGCAGTGAGAGGTCGCATGGCGGTACCCGCATTGCCCATGAAAAATTCAATGGCCTCAGTGGGCTTCTTCAAGCCAGCGGATTGGCCGTTGGAAGTGCTTTGTCCTAAGCCGGTGATGCAAACGCTGTGGGTACCCGCCTTTGGCTCAACGCCGCAGCCCAGTTGACGCAATGCGGCCAACATGACACGCGTGTCATCTGAGTCCAACAGATCGTGTACCCAAGTGCTGCCTGCGCACAAGGCAGACAACAACAACACGCGATTGGAAATACTTTTGGAGCCTGGCAAGGTGACAGTGCCACCAGCTTGTTGCAAAGATGGAAGGTCGAGAAACGCAGTTGCAAACATGTTGGCGTGTTTATTCTTCTGATGGCTGGGTAGCGCCCATGCGCCAATTGAATCGCAGGTCACTGGCTTGACGAATCATCTCTTCAAGCGCTTGAGGGTCGTTGGCTTGAATGGCTTGTTCAAAGTCATTCAATGCGTCTTTGAAATGGCGAATCTGAAGCAAGACTTGCTCGCGATTGGTGCTCAAGATGTCACGCCAAATGACGGGATCGCTGGCAGCAATGCGCGAGAAATCTCTGAAACCAGGGCCGCCCAGCGCAATCAAGTCGGGGCCGTTGTGTTGTTGAAAAATGCCACGAATGATGGCGTACGACAAAACGTGCGGCAAATGGCTCACTGCGGCAAAGGCCGCATCGTGCGCTGCAGGCGTGAGTTCAGTGATGTAGCTGCCCAAGCTCTTCCAAATTTGTTTGGCCAATTGAACTTGCATCGAACCCGAACTGGGCATGGGCGTGACGATGAGCGCGCGATCTTGGTACAAATCGGCATCTGAATGTTCAACGCCTGCCACCTCTTTGCCAGCGATAGGGTGGACTGGCACGAAGCACGGGAGTTTGTCTCCCAGCGTTGCAAGGGCTGCAGCCACAATGTCTGATTTGGTGGAGCCCACGTCCATCAGCAGGGCATTTGAACTCAAGGCAGGGGCGATGGCTTTGAAACAGGCTTCTGTGGCCTTGACGGGCACCGCCAATAAAACCAAATCTGCATCCGTCACCGCTTCTGCCATGCTGTCGACGGCCAAGTCAATCACGCCCATGCTAAGTGCTTTTTGGCGAGAAGACGCGGAGGCGCTGTAGCCCACAATGTGGGGTGCCCAGCCTGCTCTTCGAGCGGCCAAGGCAAACGAGCCGCCCATCAGACCGCAGCCAATGAGAGCGACTTTGCTGAATTTCATTCGGGAATAGGGTAGGAGCCCAGCACCTTGTAGAAGGCGCACAAACCTTGCAGTTCTTGCAGTGCAGCCGCAACGTGGGGTTGCGAAATGTGGCCTTGAATGTCGATGTAGAAATAGTATTCCCACTGACCTGATTTGGCCGGACGAGATTCAAAGCGGGTCATCGACACACCGTTGTTCTTCAAAGGCATGAGCAGGTCGTGCACGGCACCTGGTTTGTTGGGTACCGACACGACCAAGCTGGTGCAGTCCTTGCCAGAAGCAGGGGGGGTGGCCAAGGTTTGCGGTAAACAAATGACTGCGAAGCGCGTGCGATTGGTCGCTTCATCTTGAATGGCGTGGGCCACGATGTGCAAACCAAATTGAGATGCCGCACGCTCGCTGGCCAGTGCGGCCCAAGTGGGGTTTTCTGCCGCTAAACGCGCGCCTTCGGCGTTGCTAGAAACTGCGCGGCGCTCGACATGCGGTAAGTGTTGTGTGAGCCAAGTCTGACATTGGGCCAAAGCCTGAGGATGCGCCAACACGACTTCAATGTCTTTCAGGTTGTCAGTTTGACGCAGCAGATTGTGGCGCACCAACAAGCTCACTTCGCCAATCACATGAACGGGTGAGCGCAAGAACAAATCGAGCGATCTGGCCACCACACCTTCAGTGGAATTTTCCATGCCCACCACGCCAAACTGTGCGGTGCCAGCGGCTGTGGCGTGGAACACTTCGTCGAAGTTGTTGCAATAAATGAGGTTGGCGGCACTGCCAAAAAATTCAATGGCGGCTTGTTCGCAAAAAGTTCCTTGGGGGCCCAATACCGCAACACGTTGAGGCGCCTCAAGTGCCAAACAGGCGGACATGATTTCTCGCCAAATGGACGCGACGTGCGCATTGAGCAGAGGTCCTTGGTTGGCCTTCTCAATTTTGGCAATGACTTGGGCAACGCGGTCAGGGCGGAAAAAGGGCGAGCCTTCTGCGCGTTTGATTTCGCCAACTTTCTCGGCAACTTTGGCGCGTTGGTTCAAGAGGCTCAACAACTGTTGATCCAGCGAATCAATTTGAATTCGCAATTCGCCCAATGCATCAGATTGAATAGGTTGCGTCATGGTGAATCAGTGTTGTGTGGAAGATTGCCCAGGGCAAGTTCAAGCTTGCGTGGCTTCAAAATCTTTGAGGTAGGCCACCAAGGCTTGAACGCCTTCAATCGGCATGGCGTTGTAAATGCTGGCGCGCATACCACCCACCGATTTGTGACCTTTGAGTTGCAGCAAACCACGGGATTTGGCGCCTACCAGAAAGGCATCGTTGCGAGACTCGTCGCGCAAGTAGAAGGGGATGTTCATGCGGGAGCGGCATGACTTGTCAACCCGGTTTTCGTAAAGCTGAGATTGATCAAGGTAGTCGTAGAGCAACTTGGCTTTGGCGATGTTTCGCTGTTCCATAGCGGCCACACCCGTCACGCCATTTTCAGTTTGTGCTTTCAACCATTTGAAAACCAGACCGGCAATGTAGATGGAATAAGTGGGTGGCGTGTTGTACATGGAGCCGTTGTCGGCCACCATTTTGTAATTGAACGCGCTGGGGCAATGCTTCATGGCTTTGCCAAGTAAGTCTTCGCGCACCACAACCAAAGTGAGACCCGCTGGGCCTAAATTCTTTTGAGCACCGCCAAAAGCCAAGCCGACCTTAGACCAGTCGATGCTGCGTGAGGCCACATGCGAAGAAAAATCAATCACCAAAGGTGCGTTGCTGCCCAAGGCTTTCAGGTCGGGCAGGGAATGGTATTCAACGCCGTCGATGGTTTCGTTGGTGCAAACATGCACATAGCTGGCATTGGCGCTCAGTTGCCATTCAGCAGGGGAAGGGATGGTTGTGAACTTGGTGCTTTGTGCACTGGCCGCTAAATGCGGTGTACAAAACTGCGCAGCCTCTTTGAATGACTTCTGGCTCCAACTGCCGGTGAGCACAAAGTCGACCGTGCCTTCTTGTGACAAATTCAAAGGCACGATGGCATTCTCTGCAATGCCGCCACCTTGCATGAACAAGATTTTGAAGTTGGTGGGCACAGCCAACAATTCACGAAGGTCGGCTTCTGCTTCTTCGTAAATGGACATGAACTCTTTGCCGCGATGGCTCATTTCCATCACGCCCATGCCACTGCCGTGCCAGTCCAGCATTTCGCTGGCGGCTTGAATCAAGACGGCATCGGGAATGGCGGCAGGGCCGGCAGAAAAGTTGTAAGGCCTCGTCATTCGGCAGCGCTGCCTTCACCGGTTTCGCCTGCGTCGCCATCAGCATCTTGAGCTTCGCTGTCATCGTGCGCGTTGGCGTCGTTTTCAACGATGCGTTGCAAGCCAGACAATTTGGCACCGTCGTCCAGGCCAATCAGTGTGACGCCTTGGGTTGCGCGGCCCATTTCACGAATTTCGGAAACGCGCGTGCGAACCAGCACGCCAGTGTCGGTGATGAGCATGATCTCGTCTTCGGCGCGAACCAAAGTGGCTGCCACCACCTTACCGTTGCGCTCAGATTGTTGGATGGCAATCATGCCTTTGGTGCCACGGCCGTGGCGTGTGTATTCCACAATGGAGGTGCGCTTGCCGAAACCGTTTTCGGTGGCAGTCAGCACACTTTGCTGCTCGTCTTCGGCCACCAGCATGGCAATCACGCTTTGTGTTTCGTCGAGCATCATGCCGCGCACGCCACGTGCATTGCGACCCATGGGGCGCACATCGTTTTCATCAAAGCGTACGGCTTTGCCACCATCGCTGAACAGCATCACGTCGTGCTTGCCGTCCGTTAAAGCGGCGCCGATCAAGAAGTCGCCTTCGTCCAAGTCAACGGCAATGATGCCGGCCTTGCGAGGGTTGCTGAATTCATCCAAAGATGTTTTCTTCACAGTGCCCATGGAGGTTCCCATGAACACGTAATGATCGGCAGGGAAGCTGCGCATGTCGCCGGTCAAAGGCAAGACCACATTGATCTTTTCGCCTTCTTGCAAGGGGAACATGTTGACGATGGGGCGGCCGCGTGAGCCGCGTGA
>CANGCI010000155.1 GCA_947451995.1 Comamonadaceae bacterium
GAGTTGGACGATGACGAAGTGCTGGAGTGGATTGGCCGTTTTCTAGCGCGCATTCATACCGTGGGGGCTGCCAAGCCTTTTCACAACCGTCCGGCGCTCAGCATCGACACCTTCATGCAAGAGCCCAAGGATTGGTTGTTTGCCAACAAAGCGATTCCGATGGAAGTCGAGCGCGCATGGCAAGACGCGTGGCAACAAGCCATGGACGTGATGCATGCGGCCGGCTTGGGCTCTGCGCATGGCAGCGATTGGCCGCATTTTCAAATGCTGCGTTTGCATGGCGACTGCCACCCTGGCAATATTTTGTGGACACCTGCAGACTTGCCAGGCGGCGGTCCGCACTTTGTGGACTTAGACGATGCGCGCATGGGCCCTGCTGTGCAAGACTTGTGGATGCTGTTGTCGGGCGATCGCAAGCAGCGCTCAGGTCAACTGAGCATGTTGCTGGAGGGGTATGAGCAAGTGCGTGATTTTGATCGGCGCGAATTGGCCTTGATTGAGCCGCTGCGAACACTGCGCTTGGTGCACTACAGCGCGTGGCTAGCCCGCCGATGGGACGACCCCATTTTCCCGATCAACTTTCCGTGGTTTGGCACGCCCGACTATTGGCGCGGCCAAGTGCAAATGTTGGAAGAGCAGATCGAGCAAATGCAAGAGCCGCTGTTGGTGGTTTGAGCAGAAACGAACAAGCCGCCCGAAGGCGGCTTGTTCATTGAAATGCAAATGGTTTGAATTAAACCAACAGCGCATTCACACGGCGCACATAAGCTGCTGGGTCTTCTGGCATGCCGCCTTCAGCCAGCAAAGCTTGGTCAAACAAAATGTTGGCCAGGTCGTGAAAGTGCACAGAGCCTTCGAGCTTCTTGACCAACGCATGTTCAGGGTTCACCTCCAGCACGGGCTTGGATTCAGGCGCCTCTTGGCCCGCTTGCTTGAGCATTCGCGCCAACTGCATGCTCATGCCGTTGTCAGTTACGACCAAACATGCAGGTGAGTCCACCAAACGGCTGGTGACGCGCACGTCTTCGGCTTTGTCTTTCAAGGCCTCTTTCAATTTGGCCAGCAAAGGCTTGAAGGTTTCGGCCGCTTCTTCAGCGGCTTTCTTTTCTTCTTCGTCTTGCAAGCTGCCCAAGTCAAAGGCGCCCTTGGCCACACTCTGCATGGGCGTGCCATCAAAGTCGTGCATGAAGTTCAAAGCCCACTCGTCCACACGGTCGGTCATGAGCAAGACTTCAATGCCCTTCTTCTTGAACACTTCCAACTGAGGGCTGTGCTTGGCAGCGGCCAGTGTGTCGGCGGTGATGTAGTAGATGGCTTCTTGGCCTTCTTTCATGCGCGCTTTGTAGTCGGCCAAAGACACGCTCACTTCGTCGGATGACGTGGAAGCAAAGCGCAACAGTTTGGCCAAGCGATCGCGGTTGCCAAAGTCTTCGCCCAAACCTTCTTTCAGTACCGCACCAAACTCTTTGTAGAAGCGGGTGTATTGACCTTGTTTGGCTTTGTCTTCTTCACTCACCACATCGGTCACGCCATCTTCAGATGCCTTAGGCGCTTCGTTGTGTTTGGCCAAGTCTTCCAACATGGACAACACGCGCTTGGTACAACCTTCGCGAATGGCTTTGACGTCACGGCTTTCTTGCAGCAACTCACGGCTGACGTTCAAAGGCAAGTCCGCAGAGTCGACCACGCCTTTGACAAAGCGCAAGTAGCTGGGCATCAGCGCTTCGGCATCGTCCATGATGAACACGCGCTTGACGTACAACTTGATGCCGGCTTTTTTGTCGCGGTTCCACAAGTCTTGCGGCGCTTGTGAAGGGATGTACAACAACTGTGTGTACTCCGTGCTGCCTTCGACACGGTTGTGCGTCCAAGTCAGAGGTTCGGCAAAGTCTTTGCTGATTTGTTTGTAGAAGTCTTTGTACTGATCTTCTGTCACGTCTTTCTTAGGACGGGTCCACAAGGCAGTGGCTTTGTTGACGGCTTCCCATTCGCCAGTCTTGACCATGCCGCCAGGTTGGCGGCCTTCGCTTTCGTCCTTGCCAATGAGCTCGCCGTCTTGCCACTCTTCTTTTTCCATCAAGATAGGCAAGCTGATGTGGTCGGAGTATTTGCCAACGATTTCTTTCAGTTTCCAGGTGTTGGCGTATTGCAAGGCGTCTTCGCGCAAATGCAAGATGATGCTGGTGCCGCGTTGTGCGCGTTCAATGTTTTCGACTTCAAAGTCGCCAGTGCCGCCGCTGATCCAGCGCACGCCTTCGGAGGCGGGTGCGCCTGCACGGCGTGTTTCGACTGTGATCTTGTCGGCCACAATGAAACCCGAATAGAAGCCCACGCCAAATTGGCCAATGAGTTGCGCATCAGACTTTTGATCGCCCGACAGTTTGCTCATGAAGTCTTTGGTGCCGCTCTTGGCAATGGTGCCCAAGTTGTCGATGGCTTCTTGCGCCGTCATGCCAATGCCGTTGTCGGCAATGGTCAAGGTCTTGGCTTCAGTGTCAAATGACAAACGAACTTCCAAGTTGGGTTGGTTCTCATAAAGCGCATCGTTGTTCAGCGCTTCAAAGCGCAGCTTGTCGCATGCGTCTGACGCGTTGGACACCAACTCGCGCACAAAAATTTCGGGGTTGGAATACAGCGAATGCGTCACCAAGTGGAGCAGCTGCGCTACTTCGGCCTGAAAGGCATGGGTCTTTTTGGTCATCTTTAAATCGATACAAAGCGGTTAAAAAGGGTGCTTGCCTTTGCATAGAAAGGCGTAAGCGCAGGGTTGAGGCAACCCACCACCCCTTGAATTGGGGATGGATTTTGAAATTTCAAGGGGGTTGAGCGTTAGCGGGCTTGTGCGCCCACTTCCTTGTTCCAACGGTCTAGCAGGCGTTTGCGCTCAGCAGCTTTGCCGTATTTCTCAAAGTCATACTTGATCAGGCGCACATCGTCCAAGCTGGGAATGCGAGGGTCGGGCTTGAATGTTTTGTTGGCGGGAAACTGCAAGCTGCCCGACAAGCCACCAATTTTTTGACCTTCTGCGCTCATCAACCAGTCGTAATACTGCTTGGCGGCTTCGGCGTTGCGTGCACCTTTGATCAATGCAATGCCGCCAATTTCGTAGCTGGTGCCTTCGCAGGGCGCGCCCGATTGCACGGGGTATTTATTGTGTTTCCAAAGATCGAAGCCGAAGATAAAGCTGACGCCCACGGCCACTTCGCCTT
The DNA here is from genome assembly GCA_947451995.1 of Comamonadaceae bacterium. Taxonomy (GTDB): domain Bacteria; phylum Pseudomonadota; class Gammaproteobacteria; order Burkholderiales; family Burkholderiaceae_C; genus Limnohabitans_A. Next base: position 3,210 of record CANGCI010000155.1, read on the forward strand.
TGGCCACATTGGGTGCTTGGGCGGTACCACTGCGGGTGTATTGCGTCACGTTGGCGTTCAGCTTCTTCATGTAATCGAAGGCAGCCTCTTCGCCCATCAACTGCACCAAGCCCGCCAAGATGGTGTAAGCCGTGCCACTGGAGGCGGGGTGAGAGGTTTCGATTTCGCCTTTGTAAATGGGCTTGAGCAAATCGGACCAGCATTTGGGCGCAGGTAAGTTTTTCTTTTTCAACAACTCCGTGTTCCATCCAAAGCCGATGGCACTTGTGTAGAAGCCGCCCACTTTGTTTTCAGACATGGCGTATTGGCGCACGCTCCAGCCATACAAATCATTGATGTAGGCGGGGCGATAAGGGGCCAGCAAACCTATTTCGGCAGCTTGCAAAAACGGATCGCCTGTGCCGCCCCACCAAATGTCCGTTTTCGGATTGGCGGCTTCGGCTCGAATTTGTGCCAAGGCTTCCCCAGTGGCTTTGCGGGTTTGCAAGACCGTAACGCCCGTGGCTTTGGTGAAGGCTTGCGCTGCCATCTCGCACCAGCTTTGATCGGTGCTGCAAATGGCGTTGACGGTAGCCGCTTGTGCGTTGATGGCCATTAGGCCGCTGGCCAAGATCCAGGTGAGGCTGTGTTTCAAAGTTTTCATGGCCGTTGTGTTCATGATGTTTGTGCGCTCGAAATAGGAATGCAGTGCAAGCATTCAATCTTAAAAACTTTCTTTGGGGCCCAGATAACGCCATTGCCCCACAGGCAATGCGCCCAAATGCACGCGGCCCATTCGAATGCGCTTGAGACCCACCACTTTCAGGCCCACTTGCTCGCACATGCGGCGAATTTGTCGCTTCTTGCCTTCTTTCAACACAAAACGAAGTTGCTCAGGGTTTTGCCATTCCACTTGCGCGGGTTTCAAGGGCTTGCCATCTAAGCTCAAGCCGTGTCGCAGTTTTTGCATTTGTGCGGCAGGGAAGTGGGCCTGCACGTTCACCGTGATGTCCCCCTGCGGACCGGCACAGGTGACGCGCACCAAATACTCTTTCTCCATGTCCGAGTCTTCACCAATCAGTTGACGCGCCACGCGGCCATCTTGCGTCATGACCAGCAAGCCCACAGAGTCAATGTCCAAGCGACCTGCAGGTGCCAGACCTTTGAACTGTGCAGGACTGAACCGAATGTTCGTGGTGTCGCCCGACCATTGGTTGCGCGCTTGAAACAGCACCATGGCGGGCTCGTGTCCGTCTTCCGCTTGACCGCTCACATAGCCCATGGGTTTGTGCAGCAGCACGGTCACTTGTTGTTCTTGATGCGCTTGTGCAGCGCGTTCGATCGTGATGCGATCGGCAGAGCCCACTTGCATGCCCATTTCTGCCACTTTGCCGTTCACCAAGACCCAGCCTTGCTCAATCCATGCATCGGCTTCGCGGCGAGAGCACATTCCTAGCTCTGCCATGCGCTTGTTCAGGCGCACGGTGGTCGCGCCGGTCGCGCTGGGGTGCGCGGTTGACACCGCGTTGGCAGGACGAGGCGCGCGGGTAAAAGTGGGTTTGGCGGGTGGCTGGTTCATAGAATCTTTTCTGTGAGCTGATTGTCTCTGTTTCTGCGGTCAATCATGCGCGTGCGCAAGCCCTGCAAATCCAAAATTCTCAAGCCCCCATATTCCACGCGGATCAGTTCTTCTTCTTGCAGGTGGATCAAGGCCTCGTTCACGCGCTGTCTGGACAAGCCGACCAGATAAGCCAGTTCTTGTTGGGTGATGCGCAGCAAATCGCCCACCCCAGAAAACAGCACAGGATTGAACAAGGCGGCCAAGTTGCGCGCCACGCGCAAGTCGGGGTTGTTCAAACGGTCAAATTCCCGCGCAGCAATGAACTGACCCAAACGCTCATTCAGTTGGTTCATCACAAAGCGGTTAAAGCCCAGCGAATTGTCGATCAGCCAGTGGAAGGTCTCCAGGGGCAAACCCGCCACCACACTGGCCCGCAAGGCTTGAATGTTGTATCGGTAAACCTCGCGCTTCAAGGCGGTACCCTCGCCAAACCAGCCGCCTGGTGGCACACCCGTGAAGGTCATGGTTTGGCCATCCTCGTTGTCGCTGCTCATCTTGAGCAGCCCAGACACTGTGCCAAACCAGTAAGTGACAGGACGACCCACGCGGCACACAAAATCACCTTTTTCGGCGTCGCCCACACGCAAGGCGTTGATGGCGCGCTCACGCTCTTTGGGCAAGAGCAAGGGCAGCCATGGAATGTTGGCCAACTCTTCATCGGTTGGGGGGCGTCTTCTTTGATACAGGTCAGATGTCATGTCAACTTCATGTAAGACGTTGAAAATCCTAGGGAAAATCCTAGTGGGCGTTACCTTAGATTGTCGTCGAAACGACAACTTGACGTCAAATCAAAGTCTA
>CANGCI010000156.1 GCA_947451995.1 Comamonadaceae bacterium
CTTTGACATGGGCGGCACGTCTACGGATGTGTCGCACTATGCAGGTCAGTTTGAACGCGAGTTTGAAACGCAAGTGGCAGGCATTCGCATGCGTGCGCCCATGATGAGCATTCACACCGTGGCGGCCGGGGGTGGTTCTTTGTTGCAATTTGATGGCGCGCGTTTGCGCGTGGGTCCGCAAAGTGCTGGTGCCAATCCAGGGCCGGCCAGTTACAGACGCGGTGGCCCTTTGGCGGTCACAGATGCCAACGTGTTGGTGGGCAAAGTGCAGCCCGATTTCTTCCCCGCTGTGTTTGGTCCTGAGGGCAATCAGCGTTTAGACAAGCAGGCAGTTACAGAACGTTTCGATGTTTTGTCTCAGCAAATGAACCGACCCGCCGAAGCCATTGCCGATGGTTTTCTGCGGATAGCAGTGCAGCAGATGGCGAACGCCATCAAGAAAATCTCAGTGGCCCGCGGCTACGACGTCACGCGCTACACCTTGCAATGTTTTGGGGGCGCTGGTGGGCAGCACGCTTGTATGGTGGCCGATGCACTGGGCATGAAACAAGTCTATGTGCACCCCTTGGCGGGGGTGTTGTCTGCGTATGGCATGGGCTTGGCCGATCAGAGTTTGATTCGCGAACAAGCGGTGGAGTTGCGACTGACGCCGGAGGCCATGCCAGCTTTGTTGGCACCCCTTCAAAGCTTGGGCGATGCAGCGCGCGCTGCTTTGTCTCAGCAAGCCTTGGGCGAAGCCATTGAATTGCACCAGCGCGTGCATGTGCGTTACGAAGGCAGTGATTCTGCCTTGGTGGTCAGCATGGGCAGCTTGGCGGAAATCACCGCGCGATTCGAGCAGGCTTACCGTCAACGCTTTGCATTTTTAATGACGGGCAAGGCCCTCATGGTGGAAGCCGTTTCAGTCGAGGCTTTGATCAAAGGAGACGCGTCGGTTGAAGTGCCTCGATCGGTGAACCCTGTGCGGGATGTACCCAAGCGCGCTACCGTGCGCATGTACGCTGCAGGCTCCGATGGTGAATCGCGCTGGTGGGATGCCGGCTTGTTTGTGCGCGAAGACTTGCGCATCGGTGATGTGATTGCAGGACCCGCCATCATTGCAGAGAAAAACGCCACCACAGTGGTCGAGCCTGGCTGGCAAGCGCAAGTGACAGCGCTGGACCATCTGTTGCTGAACCGTGTGGAGGTGCGTCAAACCAAACATGCGGCTGGCACCACGGTCGATCCAGTGTTGTTGGAAGTGTTCAACAACCTGTTCATGAACATTGCCGAGCAAATGGGTTTGCAATTGCAAAACACCGCTTATTCGGTGAACATCAAAGAGCGCCTTGATTTTTCATGCGCTTTGTTCAATGCCCAAGGCCACTTGATTGCCAACGCGCCTCACATGCCCGTGCATTTGGGTAGTATGGGCGAGAGCATCAAAACCGTCATTCGAGAAAACGCAGGCAAGATGCGACGCGGTGACGTGTTCGTGTTGAATGACCCCTACCACGGCGGCACGCACTTGCCTGATGTGACGGTCATCACGCCCGTATTTTTAGAAGGTGCAACGCAGCCAGAATTTTATGTAGGCTCGCGCGGTCACCATGCTGACATAGGCGGCACCACGCCGGGCTCGATGCCACCTTTCTCCACCACCATTCAAGAAGAAGGCGTGCAAATCAACAACTTCAAGTTGGTGTCTGAAGGCGTTTTGCAGGAGCAGGGCATGTTGGACTTGTTGGCCAGTGGCCAATACCCCAGTCGCAATCCGCAACAGAACATGGCCGATTTGCGCGCTCAGTTGGCCGCCAACGAAAAGGGTGTGCAAGAGTTGCACAAAATGGTGGCTGAGTTTGGCTTGGATGTGGTTCAGGCCTACATGCGCCATGTGCAAGACAACGCAGAAGAATCGGTGCGCCGCGTGATCACGCGCTTGAAAGATGGCGTCTTCACCTTGCCCCTCGACAATGGTGCGCAAATTCAAGTGGCCGTTCGCGTGGATGCCAAAAACCGCAGCGCAGAAATTGATTTCACAGGTACCAGTGCGCAGCAGACCAACAACTTCAATGCGCCCACCGCGGTGTGCATGGCGGCGGTGTTGTATGTGTTCAGAAGTTTGGTCAACGACGACATTCCGCTGAATGCGGGTTGTTTGAAACCCTTGAACGTGATCATTCCCGAAGGCTGCATGCTCAACCCCAATTTCCCAGCCTCCGTGGTGGCGGGCAATGTAGAAACTTCGAGCTGCATCACCAATGCTTTGTTTGGCGCTTTGGGTGTGATGGCGGGCAGTCAACCCACCATGAACAATTTCACCTTTGGCAATGCCAAGTACCAGTACTACGAAACCATTTCGGGCGGCAGTGGTGCCGGTGTGATGGTGGACGAGGCAGGTCACATCACATCGGGCTTCAACGGTACCTCGGTGGTCCAGACGCACATGACCAATTCACGCCTGACCGATCCTGAAATTTTGGAGTTTCGGTTCCCGGTGCGATTGGAAAGCTACGCCATGCGCCAAGGCTCGGGCGGGCAGGGCAAATGGCAGGGCGGTATGGGCGGTGTCAGGCGCATCCGTTTTTTAGAGTCCATGACAGCCAGCATTTTGTCCAATGGCCGCGTTCATCCCGCTTTTGGCATGGCCGGTGGCAAAGCCGGTGCACCAGGCATCAACCAAGTGCAGCGTGCCGATGGCCGCGTAGAGGTGCTGAAGCACATTGGCCAAGTGGAAATGGCCCCAGGCGATGTGTTTGAAATTCACACGCCTGGTGGTGGTGGTTACGGCACCCCTCAAGCTTGAAAAGTTCAAACTCAAAGGGCTGTCGACTTCAGGACTTGGCTGCTTTGGGTTTGTCGGTTGGCTTTCCTTTGGCCGGTTCAGCCGCTGCACCCCCTTGATAGCCCGAACCATTGACCGTGAGGCCTTGCGCTGAAAACTTGGCCGAACTTTTTTCGCCCATGCCACTGACGCGGTGCATCAAGTCGGGCCAGTCTTTGTAATTGCCCTTGTTGCGCTCTTTCAAAATTTTGCCGGACAAAGAAGGCCCAATGCCTTTGATGCCATCTAATTCTGCGGCGCTGGCTTTGTTGACGTCAACGGCTGCAAAACTGCTGAGTGAAAACAGCAGGGCGGTGGTGCTTAATATTTTTTTCAACATGTTGAATTCCTAAGTTGGGCATCACCCCAACGGTGATGCAAACCCGATTCAACTGCTGATTCAAATGCAGAAGTGCATTCTGCAATTCAAGGTGAGCGCAAGCAACACCTTGAAAGTGTTTTAGAGTTCTTCGATGCGGCGTGGTGGGTAACTGTCCCACGCTTGGCAGCCTGGGCAGTGCCAGAAATGCTCCTTGGCTTCAAAGCCGCAGGCCGCACAACGATAACGCGCCAAAGGCCGTGAAGCTTGCTCAAGGGCTTTTTGCACCGGTGCCCGCGTGTCGTCAGTGCCCAAGTCGGCGCCTGCCAGCCAACGAGAGGCGGCCAACAAGGAGGGTTGCTTTTGAAGGTGCTCAATGTAGCGTTGCCTGACTTGCTGCTCTGCGTCGACACCGGTTTTTTCCAAGGCCACAATGGCGTCCATCACATCAATGCATGGGCTTTGGGCGTAGTGTTGCTGAAGCAAGGACAAAGCTGCAGGCACCTGATGGGCCGCCTGAGCGGCACGCACCAAACTTACAGCGGCCAAAGGCGCAGCCACAGAACCCGATTCAAACAATTGGCTTAGCGTGGTGCAAGCTTGCTGGGCTTGTCCTTGGTTCAGCTGAAGCTGTCCTAGCAATAGGCGAGGGCGAGGGGCATCGGGTGCTTCGGTCATGGCATTCAGCAGCAACTGCGCTGCGCCAGATGCATCGCCATTCGCGTTGAGTTCGCGCGCTTGTTCACACAAGTAATGGGCTTTGCGGACAGAAAAGCTGACTTCGCCAGACGCTTCCAATTGGGTAGCCACTTCGCGGGCTTGAGGCCATTCACGCGAACGTTCGTAAATGGCCAAGCGTGCCAATCTGGCTTGGCCTTCAAAGCTGGTGCCTTCTAACTTGCGCAGGGCGTCTTCGGCGCGGTCTAACAAGCCTGCTTTGACAAAGTCTTTGGCCAATGCGTTTTGTGCGCGCTGACGGTCTGCTGCACTCAGATCGCCTCTTGACAGCAAGTGCTCGTGCACCCGAACGGCGCGCTCGTATTCGCCGCGGCGGCGAAATAAGTTGCCTAAGGCAAAGTGCAACTCGGAGGTGTCGGGATCGTTTTGGACGGCTTCGATGAAAGCGTCAATGGCCTTGTCTTGTTGCTCGTTGAGCAAGAAGTTCAGACCTTTGAAATAGGCGCGTGGTGCTTGGCGGTTGTCGATGCGCAACTGACGCAAGTCGAGTCGCGAGGCTAACCAACCGAGACCAAAGGCTGCAGGCAGGCCAATCAAAATCCAAATGAGGTCAAGTTCCATGCGGTACTTCCGGTTGGGCTTCTGCGTTGCTGGATGCCGGTGCTTGAACGGCCTTGGCAGCTTGGCGTTGGCGCCACCAGCGAGGGACCATGCCCAACACGCCCACCACCATGCCCAAAGCGAAAGCAATCAAAACAATCAACACCATGGGAGAGCGCCATTGCGTGCCAAAAAAGAAATACACCTTGGCTTCGTGCTGATTGTTCAGCGCGAAGGCAAACAAAGTAAAAAAGACGGCCGCATTCAGTGTCCACTGAAGCAGCTTGAGAAATTGTTTCATGAATGGCCTCAGGCAGCCCTGTCATTCTAAAGCGATGCTGCACCCAGAAACAAAAAAGGCCCTTGGATGGGCCGATTTATTCAGAGCGGGCTGGGGGCTTATTCGGCCTTGCCATGCAGGATGTCGAGAGACTTTTTATCGACGGCTTCGCGCAGTGCCTTGCCGGGTTTGAAATGCGGTACGCGTTTTTCTGGAATTTGCACGCTTTCACCAGAACGTGGGTTGCGGCCAACACGGGGTGGGCGGCGGTTGATGGTGAAACTGCCAAATCCACGGATCTCAATGCGATGGCCTTTGACCAAGGCTTCGCTCATGGCGTCCAAGACCGTTTTGACGGCGAATTCGGCGTCACGGTGCGTCAGCTGCTCGAAACGGGCGGCCAAAGCTTCAACGAGGTCGGAGCGGGTCATGTCAGGGAAAGTGAGTTGGGTTGACGCATAGAAAAAGCCTCCGCCCAACCCCCGAAGGGGCCAGGCCAGAGGCTTTGTTCATCAGCAGGTCATTAAGCTGCGTCGTTGTTGTCCAACTTGGCACGCAACAAAGCGCCCAAGCTGGTGGTGCCAGCGTTTTCACGTGAAGACTGTTGGCTTAATGTTGCCATGGCTTCATTTTGGTCAGCAGCATCTTTGGCCTTGATGGACAACTGGATGTTGCGTGTCTTGCGATCGACGTTGACGACCACGGCAGTGACTTCGTCGCCTTCTTTCAACAAGCTGCGAGCGTCTTCCACGCGATCGCGTGAAATTTCGCTGGCGCGCAAGTAACCAATGATGTCTTCGCCCAAGTCGATTTCAGCGCCGCGAGCGTCAACAGTTTTGACTTTACCGGTCAC
>CANGCI010000157.1 GCA_947451995.1 Comamonadaceae bacterium
CACCTTGCATGTCGTTGGCTGGGTCGTTGCAGTTACGCGCTTGGGTCCAAGGCAAGGCATCCACAAATCTAAACCAACCCTGCCCTGCTCTGAAGCAAGACTCGTGATTGCCCCTTACAAACAGCCAAGGCGCAGCTGACAACAAGGACTGTGCTGGGTTGAAAAAATCATCCCGCCACGCGTCCCATCCATAACCCCAAGTTGCACCAGCGCAACCCGATCGCCCTTCAGGACAAGGACTTTCGCGATAGTGAATATCTCCAATGTGGACCACCAAATCTGCTTTGAGTTTGGCGGCACTGTCGGCTATTTTCTTGAAGGGCCATTTGTCCGCATCGTTGCAATCTTGAAATGCATTTTCAGAAGCCTTCAAACGGCAACCTGTATCGGCAATGATCAAGATACGATTGATCAACTGAGGGGGAGCCGGAACAGTACGCTCGTCGACTTTTGCAGAACTCACACCTCGTGGCCACTCTGCCTCGCAAGACGTGATGTTGAAGACCGAAGGCTTGCTGTCGGATTGCGCACCATCGGAGCGTGGCGGCACAACAGCTTGGGGCGCCCTGATTTGCATTGGCACAGGACTTTTTTGATCCCACACAATGGCTGGGCATTGCATCGCAGACGTCAAAGCACGAACCATCCATTTGCCTTCAGGCGCTTGAACAGTGAAAACAGAATGCACATCTGCCGCACCTGCATTCAATGCTGTCATTGCCAACAGCCCCAAACTCAATTGGACGAGTTGTCCCCACACGCGTATTTGTTTGATCATTTTTTTAATTGAATTGTCAGCGTTAATAGCAAGCCACCCAGATTTGGTAAACCCCCTCTTTGCCTAACAAAGCGGGGGGCGGTGCGGGAAAAACTGCAACTTCGACTGCCTTCAAAGCAGCACGATCGACAGCGCCCAGGCCACTGGATTGAAGAATTTTGGCGTTGCTCACCACACCGTCTTTAAGTTGAAACTCTATGCGGGTACGCCCTTTAAAACCCAACGCCGTTGCAGGGCCAGGCACCACAAAAGCAGCTTGAACTGCTGCGGCCAACTTCAAGTTGTAAGCGATGGCAGGGTCTACCAAGGGTGGCGTAGGATTGACTGGGACAACGGGTGTGGGCTGAACCGGCACTGGCGGCGCTGAAAAAGCCGTTGGTTTGTTCACCATGGGCGGTGCAGGCTCTTCAACAGGACGGCGCTCTGGAACGGCTTGTGCAAGTGGTGGTAATGTTTTGGTTTGAGGAACCACAACTGGCAATTTGGGCGGCTCAGGTGGTTTGGGCATCACCTCTTTGGGGGCATCCATCATGGCCATGACCAATGGCACAACTTGAGGCATGTCTTCTGGCGGATGCATGATCACCCATACGATGGCAATGCCGACCAAGCCAAACTCTAAGGCCAAAGCTGATAACGCAGAGGCCCAGAACCCCTTGGGTCTTCTTCTCATGGAAGTTGGCGCCCAAGTTTGCAATGTATCGCCAGACGTGTTCAACGTGGCACCTGTTTAGCTGCCAAGCCAATTTGGGTTGCACCGCCTAGGCGAACAGCATCCACTGCCTTCATCAGATGCTGCATAGAAGCATCGTCACTGCCGGCAATGGTGACCGCCAGATTGGCAGCATCGCGCGATTTCACAAGTGACGTAATTTCTGCAGGTTCTACTTCGCGCCCCTCAGCCAACAATTGTCCGTTGCTGCGAATTTCAACCAACAATTTAGGAGCAGGAATGCTGCTTGCCGTGCTGCTGGTCGGTAATTTACTGACCTGCCCAGAAGTGGGAATCATCTTCAGGGTCATCATCGCAAAGAAGACCAGCAAGAACAGCATGATGTCGATCATGGGAATGATCTCGATGCGGGCCTTGCGGGTTTCAAAATATCGCATCTCAAACAGCTTTCAGAAGACCGCGGGAGTTGGTGGGCTGCTGGCTACCAAAGCGACGATTCAAAATCATGACTTTGAGAATTTCCATTTGGTGAACAATCATGCGCACTTTGGTAGTGAGCCAATTGAAGAACACCAAACCCACCATGGCAATCAAGAGCCCTGAAGCCGTGGCGATCAAAGCCTCGGCAATGCCGCCTGTCACTTGGCTTGCGCCATTTTGAACGTCACCCAGGACCGAGAATGCGCCAAACATGCCAATGATGGTGCCAAACAAACCCAGCAATGGCGCCAGGGTAATGACTGTGTCCAAAACCCACAAGGAACGGTCCAGTGCGGGAACTTCGCGCATGATGGATTCTTCTAGATGACCCGCACAAACATCACGATCGGAAGTATCGGGCTCAATCAAAGACGCATGAACCACACTGGCGTGTGGCAAGTTCTCATGCTTTTGAAGGGCCTTCAACAAAACTTCTTTGTCCAAGGCAGAACCATCGTGCAACAAGTCGATGAGGCTTTCACCATCTTGTTGCATCTTGGACAAATAACGGCTTCGCTCGATGATGACCGTCAAGGCCACCAACAAAAGCAAAGCCATCAAATAGAGCGTGCCGCCAGAAGCGTTCGCCAGTTCCAACAGCTTGCTCAGTGTCATGATTAGAAATCAGCCTTCACAGAAATTTGTGCGCTGCGAGGTGCCTGGAAGATGTAAGTGTCGTAGGCTGTACCAGCAACGCTAGAACTTGCAGCTGTGATGGCTGTGGCTTTTTGGCTGTTGGCCAAATTGAACACATTCAACTGAACTTTGACAGATTTGAACTGCGCCACACCCTTCATGGTGTAAGACACACCCAAGTCGACGTTGTCATAAGCTGCTGTTTTGTAGAAGTCGTAGTAGGCTTGGTTGGTGAAATCTTTTTGATACACAGCACCTGTGCGCTTCAAGATCAAAGAAGAAGCCCAAGGACCCTGTTCAAACAAAGCGCCCACGGCGGCGGTCATTTCAGGCGCGCCTGAAATTTGCTTGCCTGTATCGTTGGCCAAGGCCTTGTTGATGGAGCCGTTGGTAAACACAGAGAAGCCATCGCCCAACACATAGGCCATCTGACCTTCTACACCTTTGTAGGTGGCGCCGCCAATGTTGATGAAGGCTGCATTGGCGCCTGTCAAACCATTGGACACCAACTTGTTGGTGAAGTTAATTTGGTAGATGTCCAAGTCCCAAGTCATCTTGTCAGACTTGCCCACAATGCCCAACTGATAGTTGGTCGATTTTTGGGGAGCAGAACTGTTCAATGACGGATTGTTGATGTAGAAGGTCTTCAAATCAGGAATTTGGAAGCCTTCGGCATATTGACCATAGACAGACAACTCCTTGCTCAACTGTTTGTTCACAGTCAAGAATGGCAAAGTTGCTGTGTAGGTCTTAGAGGCTGTGTGGTTCAACTCACGTGTGGTCTGCTCAACGGGCGATGTCACAGAGCGCGTGATGTTCACAGATTTCAAGCCTGGGGTTACAGTTGTATCAGCACTGGCTTTCCATTCAAACTCAACAAAAGGTTGAGTTGAAGTGATTTTGGATTGTTGGTCAAACAAGACACTGTCGATGGGTCGTGTGGTGCCTTGCAGGAACGCGCCATTGGCCACAGTGCCTTCTTTGCGGTTGTAGCCACCCGTGGTCAGGTCAATGTCGTATTGGTGACGGTCTGTGTCTGACGATTCATACCAAACACCTGCACGCACCAAACCTGCGTCCAATTGCTTGGTCGCCTTGAAAATATCACCGACAACGCGGTATTTGTTTTGCTTGTCAATACCAGGAATATTGCCGTTCAATGCAATGTTTTTGGCCGTGACATAAGTGCCTGCAGGCGCAGTGCGGCGGGGATCGGCATTGGTGCCCGTTGTGCCCGTCCAAGTAGGATCTGTTGAAGATTTGGTTTGGTTATTGTAGGCGTAGGTGTAAACCTGGTTGTCCGTGTTCCAACCATTGCCCAATTCACTGCGCAAACGCAGATAAGCAAAGTCAGTGTCTTTGGTGGTGGCGTTGTAACCCTGATAGTTCATGCTCTTGGGGTCATTGTCCAATTGGAAGTTTTTTCCAAACTTGGCAATTTGGCTCAAAGTTGCACCCTTGTTGCTGTCTGGCTGCGCGTAGTGAATCTGGTTCACAGTGGCAAATGCCGTTAACAAGCTTGAATCACCCACTGGGCGCTCAAATTTGAGGGTGACGTTGTCGCTCTTGACGGGGCTGTAGCTCAAATAGCCGTCTGACTTCAACTCCTGCGCGTTCAATTGAAGCGTAGCGTCGCCTTGATCGGCCATGCGACCACTTTCATAACCAACACCCACCAAGCTAGTGTTCCACGAGCCAAAGCTGGAATAGAACGTGGTGGCTTTCTCTTGTGAGGGTTTCTTAGAGAACAAATTGATGGAGCCGCCAAATGTGGCGTAGCCCAAGTTGCTGGCATTGCCAGGTCCACGCTCTACAACTGCACCACCGATGGTGAATGCGGGAAAGAACGATGTGGAATGGTGCGCTGGGTTGTTGGTGTCTCCCCATGGGATACCGTCAAATGTGATGTTGTACTGGTCGTCAGAGAAACCGCGCAATGTTGTTTTTGTTTCGCTCAAGCCAGGGCCATTGGCAGAGTCACCCGACAAGCTGGGTGCAATGTTGACAATGCGGCTGTATTCAGCAGTGGGCGCCACTGACAAGTCCATGAATTCACGGGTGATGATGGACTGGGGTTGTGTGGCTTGCAAGCTGGCTTGTGTAGGGGCAACAGCAGTGGCCGTACCCTTGATGGCATCGCCTGAGCGAAAAGCACCTGCGGCTGTGGAGGCACCGATGGTGCCCAGGTCGACAGCAGGGGCCGTTTGTGCGCCTGCAAAGGGTGTTGCCGATAAGGATAACAAGGCCAAAGAGACAAGATAAGCCAAGCGCTGAGGTTTGTGTGCAGTTTGATAGGGCATGATGATGGATGAGGAGTTTGTAATGCGTACAGAAGTCGTTTGAAACTTCATACATCAGCTAATTTAGAAATACTTGATGACATCAATGCGTTTAATTTGTGAATATTTCATGACATTTGTAAAGTTATGTTGAATAGCCAATCCAAATTAAAGTGTCATTAATATTTAACAAAATCGCCATATCCTCTAAGTCATCTTCAGCCTAATAGCTGAATTTCACCAATTAATGCATGTTGTTGGCAGCAAACTCAACAGCAAGTCACACCATCGTCTTAAGTCATGCTCTCAGATAAATTAGCTGCCATTCTTGAAAAGCAAAGACTCATTGGTGGCATGGTCAAGAAACAAAATATGCCGCACAACGCTCGAATCGAATCTGTCGTCCTCAAGCAACACGATGTTGAACTTCAAAACTACATCACCTCCCATGCTTCTGACGCAATTGCAGCATCCTTAGAGCAACTGAGCCTGGAAGATGCGCAATGGGTTTGGACACGCGTACCCGCTCATCGGCAAAATGAAATTCTGTGGGAAATGTCCAATGAACTAAGAGAATATCTGGCACAAGGGCGTGTTCCCGACTTTGAAAGCACCAAAGTCAGTGTTTTTGAGTTAGCCGATGGCAG
>CANGCI010000158.1 GCA_947451995.1 Comamonadaceae bacterium
GATAAACCGACTCGCCAATTTCGTTCATGGTGGCCAACAAGGTTTCGCCCGTCAGGGTCATGGTGCCTGGAAAGTGGAGGTGTTCCTCAGACTTGCCATAAGTGATGGGTGCCATGGCATAAGCGGGAACGTGGTCTGGCAAGCGTGCCAGTGCATATCCCACAACGCCTGCACTGATGGTGGTGTCCACAGAACAGGGCAAATGAGGGCCATGCTGTTCGGTTGCACCAGTGGGCAAGACAATCACGGTGTTGGCTTTGTCGGGCAGCGCTGCTATTTCTGTCCAGCTCAAATAAGGCAGGTAACGACTGGGAGGGTTGTAGGCGTGAAGCATGGTGTTCTGTTGAATGGGATGAATGCATTAGCGCAATGGCAACCACAGCGTGGCTTCCACTTCGATCAAGATGTCTGAAGAGGGCAGCATGCCGCTCACTTCGACGACGGTGGATACGGGTGGGTCCCCAGGGAAAAACTGTTTGCGGACGCGGCTGTATAAGGGAAAGTGGTCGAGGTTTTTAAAGTATTGGACCAACTTGAAGACATCTGACATTTGGCCGCCAGCACTTTCCACTGTGCGTTGAATGCTGTTCAAGACATACCAACTTTGCGCCAAGATGGGGCCTTCTTTGTAGTCAGTTGAGAACTCGCCCGTTTGGCCAATTTGTTGGGCAGCTTCGCTAGGAATATCACCGTAGCCTTTGACAATTTTTCCTGCCTGTGGATCCACGGCAATCACGCCAGAGAGAAATACGTAATCGCCTGCGCGTCGCCATGCGGCGTAACGGGCCAAGGGTTGTGCAATGTTGTTCATGGGGGTGTTCATCCGAGTGATCAAGCAAGAAGGCCGTTTCGCACCACAAGCCGTTTGTGCGTTTGTGAGGGGAAGCCCCACAGATTGGCTTGCTCAAACACCATGAAATTGGCGGCCGATCCAATTTGGAAAGGTGCGTCTTGTGCATCACCGGTTAGCCAGTCTGTGCGGCAAATGCTTTGCGTGGCATCGTCAAACACTTGCGGTAATTGAGCTGCCAAAGCGCCAGTGCTCAGTGCCTCTAAGGGGTCGTAACTGCCAAAGGTGCAGAAGGGGTCTTGGACGTTGTCGCTGGCCACCATGACGGGTATGTGGCGTGCGCGGGCCTCTTGTACCAAGGTCAGGCCACGCTTTGTTGGCGTTTTGCCTGTCACGGCATCTTGCAGCAGCAGGTTGGTCAGCGGCAGTGTGACCAAGCTCATGTTGACCTTGGCCACTTCGTCGAGTGTGCGCAATGCCAGTAAGCTGTCTTGGGCAGACAGCGCACAGGTATGGCCGCACACCACATGCCCTTCAAAGCCAATGTCGCGCATGATTTCGGTCGCGCGCAACAAACCTTGGGCCGCAGGGTTCAGTTCTTCGTCCATGTGCAGGTCGACATTCAAGCCTTCTGCTTGGGCAGCGGCAAACAGATTTTTCAAGGCTTGTAAATCCCAGTTGCTGGTGTGCACAAAACCACCCAGCAATGCACCGGACCCGCTGGCGGCCACTTGCTTGGCCAAGCTTCGTGCTTGCGCTGGATCGGCATACAAATGCAAGGGGATGAGGCTCACGCGTTCGATGGCGATCTTGCCCTTCCAGTCAGAGGCCAAATCACGCAGCACTTGCCAAGCGATGGGTTTTGCCTTGGGCTCCCACCAATCGCAGTGAGTGCGCAAGTGTTGGACGCCCGCCTCAAAGGACCACGTGAGGCCTTGATTGGCACGTTGGTAAACATCTTCAGGCGTCCAATGGGCGCGGTCGCTCATCATGGCCTGAATGGCGCCTAGCAAACCTGGGGTGATGTCGCCCATTCTGCTTTTGGTCAATGTTTTATCGAGGTGCGTGTGGGCATCCACCATCAGTGGCAGCGTGAGTGCGCCTTGGATGTCCCAGATGGGCAAGGCCAATGGATTGGCGGAAGCTGCTTCAATTTTCTCGAGCTTTCCGTTCACCACGGCGATGTCCACCAACTTGTCGGTCGAGTGCGTGTTGACCCATTGGGGCAATCGAGCACCTTTGAGTAAAAAAGAAGAGGTAGCGGGATGGGGTGTCATGCGAATGTCGCCATGGCTTGACTCACCTTGGCTTTGAAATGAGAGAGGGAGGAAGGGGTGGCCACGTTCATGTGATAGTGCGCGTGATAGTCCACACGGCTGCCACCACCTGTCAGCAGTTTCAAATAGCGGGTGATGATTTTTCTGGGAGGATCGCCCATGTACCAAGCCGTCCAGCGGGGTCTGCCATAGGTCACCACAGCGGATATGCGCTTGATGTGGGTCAGGGATGGCTTGACGTTTTGGGGGTCGCTTAAGTCAAAGGCCACACCGGGCATCAGCACACGGTCGAAGTAGCCCTTGAGCATGGCAGGCAAGCCAAAGCACCAAGTTGGAAAGCAAAACACCAAAGCTTCTGCGTTGCGCAATCTGTCAACGTAGGTTTGCACTGGCTTTTCGTTGTCGGGTACTTCGTGATAACCCAGTCGCTCTTCGCGGCTCATGACGGGGTTGAAATTTTCTGCGTAGAGGTCGCAATCGTCGACTTCGTGTCCTGCCAACTTGAGTTGAGTCACTACTTCTGCGTGAAGGGCTGCGTTGTAACTCGATTCAACAGGGTGACAAAAAATGACCAGAACACGCATGACTGAAAGTGCCTCTAGGGACGGATGTGGGCATCTGAAGATGCAGATGCGCTCACGTTTCAGTCATTGCAAGCCGCGTGCCATGTTCAATTTCACGGAGTGTGTCGCGCTGTTTCAATCAAAGACAGGAAAGAGGTGGTTTGCACAATTCTGGCGCACCCTTGTGAGGCATGCATCCAGCTTTGGTGCAGACATGCACACTTTAGGATTTCCAGAATCCTTCATGAACTTGGCTGGCATCGTGGATCAAGGCAGGGCCAATGCATTCAATGGGATGAGAGGAGGCGTTAAAGACATCTCTGCAAGACAGTTCAGCGTCTTTTTGTTCAAGCAGTTCACCTCTGAAAATGCGAAGCCGCTCTGCATCGATGCCGTAAATGACGCGCTGAATGCCCGACCAGAAAATAGCGCCTGCACACATCACGCAAGGCTCTGCCGAGGAGTACAGCGTCGCTTCTGCCAAGACGGACCTGGCATGTTTGGGGCTGAGCATTCGAACGGCAGTTGTTTCTGCATGACCTGTGCAGTCACCTGTTTCGGTGGTGTTGCAGAAGGCTTCTGCCAACAACTCGCCCTGCTTGGAGATGACCACCGCACCAAACGGTCGGTTGCCTCTGGCTCGGGCGACTGCAGACATGCGAATGGCATCGCGCAAATAGGTGGCGTCAGTGTCTGACAATTTCATTTCTGTAGGGTATTGGGACATGGCACACTCCTTAGATCGATGCACTTGTGATGCACACGACGTGCCAACTGCTTGGCCCAGGTTTTGCAGGACAATTTGCAGAGGAGCTCTTTCATGCTGGTCACACAACAAGCTATTTTTCGAAAATATTGGCACGCCGTGATGCCGCTGTCTGAACTTGCTTCAGGCCCGCAACCCTTTACCTTGTTAGACGAGAAAATCGTTCTTTTCCTGGATGCCAAGGGTCAACCTGCTGCACTCGCTGACCGATGCTGCCACCGCACCGCCAAACTCAGCAAAGGTCAGTGCAAAAACGGCAACCTTGAATGTGCTTACCATGGATGGCAGTACAACAGCATTGGCAAAGTGGTCGTCATTCCTCAGTACGCAGCCGAGCGCGAAATTCCATCTGACTATCGAACCCCAGCATTTCATTGTGTGGCGCGCTACGGCTATGCATGGGTTGCCTTGGAAGACCCCATTGCCGACATATTTGAAGTCCCTGAATTTGACAACCCTCAGTTCAGGACCATTTTTCAGTTTTATGAAACCTGGGCCACCAGTCCCGTCAGGGCTTTGGAAAATTCTTTCGACAACGCGCATTTCAGTTTTGTACACAAAGCCACCTTTGGTGTCGCAGCCAGTCCCAAGCCCAGCAAATACGAATTGCATGAATCAGAAATTGGTTTTGAAGCGGAGACTGTCATCGAAGCGGTCAATCCAGAGAAGTTTCAGCGCATCAGTGGTGTTCAGGATCCCATCACCACAAGGCACATGCGCAACGCCTACTATTTGCCTTTTTCAAGGCGCTTGGACATTGAATACCCCAGCGGCATCCGTCACATCATCATCAATTGTTTTACCCCCATCGATGATGGCCACATTCAACTGTGTCAATGGTTGTTTCGAAACGATACAGAAGCCGACTGTCCTGCCGACATGCTCATTCACTTCGATGAAGTGATCACGCGTGAGGACAAAGACATCTTGGAGTCTACGGATCACGATGCCGTGGTTGACATGCGTCGGCGTGGCGTGGAGTTTTCCATGGATTCAGACCGACCCGGTATCTTGATTCGCAAGAAATTGATGGAACTGCTGGCCAAGCATGGCGAAGCAGAAGTCCATCGTTGAATTTTTAATTAGCCCAAAGCAGACAGGAACTGCACCAACTCTGGGGTTTGGGGATTGCCAAACAATTCAGCGGGCGTGCCACTTTCATGCACGCGCCCTTTGTGCATGAAGATCACGCGATCGGCCACTTTGCGCGCAAAGTTCATTTCGTGCGTCACCATCAGAAGGGTCATGCCTTCTTCTGCCAAGCTTTCCACCACCAGCAACACTTCGCCAACCAATTCGGGGTCCAGTGCCGATGTGATTTCATCGCACAGCAAAATTTGAGGTTCCATGGCCAATGCTCTGGCAATGGCCACCCGTTGTTGTTGCCCGCCCGAGAGCTGATCGGGCCATGCGTCGAACTTCTCTGCCAGGCCCACGCGGTCTAAAAGTTGGCGGGCTTTGGATTCAGCAGAGGTTTTGTCTTGTTGCTTCACCAAGCCGGGGGCCAGCATGATGTTTTGCCCCACCTTCAAATGCGGGAACAAATTGAAGCTTTGGAAAATCATGCCGACTTTTTGGCGGAGTGCCCGCATCGCGTTGGCGTCATGGTGCAAAAGCGCCTGACGATCTACAGTGAGGGTGCCTGCTTGAAAAGTTTCCAAACCATTGATGCAACGAAGCAATGTGCTTTTGCCCGAACCACTTTTGCCAATGATGGCAATGACTTCACCCGCCTGCACTTGGAGGTCAATGCCTTTGAGGACTTCGTTGTCGCCAAAGCTTTTGCGCAGCCCTTGAATGGCGAGCAGGGGTTCATGCATGTCCACGTTGGACCTTTCGTTCGAGATGTTTGGCAAAGTAAGACACCGGGTAGCACAGTGCGAAATACAACAAGGCCACGCAGCTGTAGACCAAGAAGGGTTTGAAGGTGGCGTTGGTGATCATGGTGCCCGCCTTGGTCAGCTCGACAAAACCAATGACCGAAGCCAAGGCCGTGCCTTTGACCACTTGCACCAAAAAGCCCACGGTGGGCGCGACC
>CANGCI010000159.1 GCA_947451995.1 Comamonadaceae bacterium
AACCGTGCCTTCAAGGACTGTGGCTGGCCAGTGATGATGGCCGCATAGTTGGTAGTGTTAGACAACACTTTCTTCACATAGTCCCGTGTTTCAGTGAACGGAATGTTCTCAGCCCAAATGGCTGCTTCCAAGACGGGGCCTTTGCGCCATGCGCGTGAGCGGCTGGGACCCGCGTTGTAGGCCGCTGCGGCCAATGGCATCGAGCCATCAAAATCGTCTAAGACCAATTTCAAATAGCCCGTGCCGATGGCCACATTGGTCTCGTGCTCATTCAGTTGATTCACCTGAAAATTCGTCAAACCAATTTTCTTGGCTGTCCATTTGGCAGTGGCCGGCATCACCTGCATCAGGCCTGAAGCGCCCACCACCGATTTGGCGTCCATGATGAAACGGCTTTCTTGTCGGATCAGACCGTACACATAGGCAGGATCGAGTTGCACCTCTTTGGCTTTGCGCAGCACCGTGTCTTTGAGGGGCATGGGAAAGCGCTGGTCAAAATCGATTTGTGTTTTGGTGCGGTCGCTGGTGTTGATACAGCGGTCCCACACTTGTTTGCTGCAGGCTAAGTCTGCAGCGGCCAACAGTTCACGCTCGCTCATGCCGCCGGGTGTGTGCAAGTTGGTGCTGTAGTTCCACTCGCGGTTGCCTTCTGAGCGCAGGCCCAAATTCAAAGCGTAGAGCGCGCGCTGCAGACCCGCATTTTGATTTGCGGCTGCTTTTTCTTGAGCCGTCAGTGGCGCAGGTTTGGCAGGTGCGGTGATGGGTTGGCCCAACTCTTCCAAAGCCAGTTGTTCGTAGAAGCCTTTCACACCTGCAATGCTTTTGAGGGCTGCTGTTGCTTCTGCGCGTTGTGCGTCGGTGGTGGCAGTGCTAAGTTGGGCTCTGGCTTTCCAGTAGATCCACGTGGCGTCGTTTTTGGCATCTTCCATCGCGTCAAGCGTGGCTGCCACCGCTTTCCAGTCGCCTTGGCGCAGGGCTGCGCGGGCTTTCCAGGCCAGCAGGTCGTCGTTCAAATCTTGATTGCGTGAGACCTTGCTGAAGTACTGGTGCGCGTTGTCTTGCAGCTTTTGTGCAGCCTGTTTGCCAATGACGCCCCAGGTCCAGTTGTGCTCTTCCTTGCTGAGCATCAAGCCCCATTTTTTCTCGAGCAATTGGGCGGCTTTGTCGGGGTCGGTGTTGGCGATGCGAATGAGGGCCAAGACAGAGAGTTCTTTGCGTTTGCGGGTGAAGGCCACAATGCGCTTGTCCAAATATTTCTGTGGATCGGCGTGAATCAAAATAGCTTGCTTGCCCAATTCCGCCGATTCAATGTTGAGCGCACCTTGCGCAGTGCGGGGCCGGTTGTTGTCCATGGCCAAGCGGGCTTTGCGCCAGACGTCCAGGCTGTCGAGCTTCTTGGCATCGTGCAGTTTTTCGGCCACGGTTGTGCAGCCGTCGTCCGATTCGCGCAAGGCGTACCAAAGTTTTTTCAGCTCTGCCGGTGTTTCGGGTTTGCTCAGCTGTGCTTCAGTGCCCAAGGCATAGCAGCGCACTTCGCGGTCGTCATTCATGCGGTAGCGTGGGTATTCTTGGGCAATGAGGGCCCACTCGCGCTGGCGGCCCAATTGCAGCAACCAATCGTTGCGCAGGCGGTCCTCTGCATAGGTGCCTGCATACGTGGTGAGAAATTCTTGAATTTCAGCGGCGCTGGCCTGATCCAAGCGAACACGCAGTTCCCAATACGCCGCCCATGGCTCTAAGGCGTGGCCTTTGGCTTTGGGCAAAAGGCGTGAAAGCTGGGCTTTGTCGTTCTTTTTAAAGGCCTGGTTCATCTCCAAAATGACGTCATCGGACTTGTTTTGGGTCACGATTTGGCCATTGGCCGTGTTCATGAAGGAGAAAATGAGGACGGAAGCCCCAAGCGATGTCAAAATCTGTGTCAATTGCATGGGTTGATTATGGACAAATCAGAAGCCAAAAAACAAATTCGCCAAGACTTGTTGGCGGCGCGCCTCAACATGCCCGACAGGCTGGAGCGAAGTGACGCCTTGCAAAGGGTGATGCGCATTTGGCTGTTTGGCCGTTCAGATGCCGTGATTGGCGCCTATTGGCCCATCAAAGGCGAGTTCGATCCCCTGCCTGCGTTGCACCGCTGGAAAGAAGATGGCGAGTTGACCGGTGAGTCACAGTTGCGCCGCATTGGGCTGCCGGTGGTGGACAAGGTTCACAAAACCCTGACCTTTCATGCGTGGTACCCCGGTTGCCCCATGGAAGAAGACGCTTACGGCATTCCCAAACCCAAAGACACGGAAGTGATTGTGCCAAGCTTGTTGTTTGTGCCTTGCGTGGGTTACAGCGCAGGGGGCTATCGCCTTGGCTATGGCGGTGGTTTTTACGACCGCACTTTGGCCACTTTGCAACCCAAACCATTTACGGTGGGTTTGGGATTTACCCAGGGCTATGTCGATGACTTTGAACCCGAGCCGCACGACATGCCACTCGATGCCATCTTGAACGACAACGGCGTGGTGTGGCCTGTTGGCTGATGATGTGAGAATTTATGGCAAGACCTAAATCCGCCACGCACGACATCAAGCGCGACGCCATTTTGGACATCGCGGCGCAGTGCTTTGCCGATCGCAGCTATCCGGCGGCCAGCATGAATGAAATTGCCACGGCCTGCGGCACTTCCAAAGCGCGGCTGTATCACTACTACGACAGCAAAGAGGCCATCCTGTTTGATTTGATGGACCGCTATACACAGCGTTTGCTGTCCCTCATCGCTTTGACAGATGCTACGGCGCAACGTCGCAATTTGGACGACCGTGCAGCTTTGCATGAATTGATTCGTGCGTTTTTGCAGGAGTACGAAAGCTCGGCCACGCGGCATGTAGCTTTGCTGAACGATACGCAGTTTTTAAGCGATGTGCCCGATGACAATCTGGGCACGTCCGCCATTTCGCCGCGCGAACTCATTTTGAACCGTCAGCGTGATGTGGTGGCGGCGGTCACGCGTGCTTTGCGGCGTGCCTATCCTGGCCGATTGAATGCGTCGAACCAAACAGCCATCACGATGATGTTGTTCGGTATGATCAACTGGACTTTTACATGGCTTCGCCCTAGCGGCCCCATTTCGTATGTGGCTTTCGCGGAAGAAGTCATTGCCCTGTTAGAGAAGGGTTTGAATTAATTTAATTGGGGTCAGATCAACATTAATTTCTAATCAAAGGGCTTAAAGGGTAAGGGGGGCTTCCTCATACTGGAGTACCAGAAATCGTTCAGCCCCCCTTACCCTTTAAGCCCTTCGATTGACAAAATTAATGTTGATCTGACCCCAATTAAATTTGTTTGTACAACGGAGAGAGAACATGAACCAACCAACCAAAGCATTTGCTTCGCAAGCTGACTTGGCCGACAAAGTCATTAAGTTTGAGCAGCTCAGCAAGCACTGCTGGGCATACACGGCAGAGGGTGATCCCAACTCGGGGGTGATCATTGGTGAGAAGTTCATCATGGTGAGCGATGCCACGGCCACGCCCAGCATGGCGCGCGATTTGATTCAACAAATTCGCAAGATCAGCGACAAGCCTATCAAGTACGTGCTGTTGACGCACTATCACGCTGTGCGTGTGTTGGGCGCCAGTGCTTATGCTGCCGAGGGTGCTACTGAAGTGATTGCCAGCCAAGGCACTTACGAGCTGATCGTGGAGCGCGGCGCGCAAGACATGAAGAGCGAGATGGAGCGTTTTCCGCGTCTGTTCCGCGGTGCTGAAGAAGTTCCTGGCCTCACATGGCCCACCATGGTGATTGGCGGCGGCGATGCGACGAAGGGTGAAGTGCCCGGCAAATTGGTGCTTGATTTAGGTGGCGTGAAGGTTGAAATCTGGAGCCCCGGATACGGTCACACACGCGGTGACACCATTGCTTGGGTGGAAGAAGAAAAAGTTTTGTTCTCTGGCGATTTGGTGGAATACGAAGCGGGCGTTTACACGGGCGATGCGCAATTGGCCGAGTGGCCTGCTACTTTGGAAGCCTTGCGTGCATTGAAAGCAGAAGCCATCGTGCCCGGCCGAGGTGAAGCCATGAAAGGTCAAGCCGATGTGAACAAAGCTTTGGATTACACCAAGCGCTGGGTTGAAACATTATTTGCTGCAGGCAAAGAAGCGGTGGCTGCCAAGATGGATTTGAAAGCCGCCATGGCCCACACGCGCAAAAGCATGGACCCAGTGTTTGGCCATGTGTTCATTTACGAACACTGCTTGCCCTTCGACGTGACCCGCGCTTACGACGAAGCCTCTGGCATCAAAAACCCCCGCATCTGGACTGCTGAGCGCGACATGGAAATGTGGAAAGCCTTGCAGGACTGAAGCAGAATAATTGGGGTCAATAATTGGGGTCAGATCAACATTAATTCCCAATCAAAGGGGCTAAAGGCTAAGAGGGGCTGACAATAAATGGGGTCAGATCAACATTAATTTACTGGGCGTATAGGCCTCTTTGAATCAAAGAAAATTAATGTTGATCTGACCCCATTTATTGAGCCCCCCGTAGCCTTTAGCCCCTTTGATTGACCAAATTAATGTTGATCTGACCCCAATTAAATCAAGTCGCGAATGTCTTTTTCGTATGCGCGCAAACGGCGTTGCGCCTTTTGGCGTTGCGCTGGGGTGGTGCTGTTGTGGAACTGGGAGAAGTTCAAGCACGCTTGTTGCTCAAGTTGAAGTTGCAAATTGAGCAAGGCAGGGTCTTGGGGGCGGACGGATTGCAGGCTGAGTTGCAACACAATATTTTCGGCTTGCGCCAAATTGAACCCCGGCTTTGATGCGTCTTGAGTCAGAGTCTGCAAAACCAGCAATTGCGATTGCTGGCGCTTGATGCGGTTTTGAATGGCCACCTCAGGTGACAACGGTGACTGTTCAATTTGTAGACGCAGCAGATTGATTTGCTCGTTACTCAAGTCGCCATAAAAATCTGAAAATCGATCGACCGTGGCATCAAGACGTTTTTTTAAACGGTCATCGGCGCTGGGCTGCAGCCAATCTTTTTTCCATTCTTCATTTTTTACCGTCCACTGCTTTTCCAAATGACGCAGTTGCCGCGGTGTCAGTTGCAACACAATGGGCGTGGCCAAGCGTGAACTTTCCAGTGCGACAGACTCGATGCGTTTTTCTAACTTGCCCCAAACCTCGCAAGCCTGTTGGGTTGAAATATTTTGCGGCGCCATGTTTTGGGCTTGCACCAACAAATCGGCCACCAATGGCAGCTCTTCTTTGCGATGCCAAGCATGCAGTTTTTTCAGGGCTTGCTTGGCTTGAGCTGCTTGGGTGTCGGTGAGGTTGACATAGTTGTCGAGCCACCACGAACTGATCTCGGGCAGTTGCTTGTAGCCCAATTTGATGGCGCTGCAGCCACTTAAGCTGGCACTGACCACCACAGCTGCCACAGAAG
>CANGCI010000160.1 GCA_947451995.1 Comamonadaceae bacterium
CATCCACACCCGCCAAAGGTTCGTCCATGAGGTACACATCAGCCTGCACAGCCAAGGCTCTGGCCAATAAAACCCGCTGACGTTCACCGCCAGACAGTTGCCCCAAACTGCGAGCGCGCCAGTCCCAAGCTTGCACCGTTTTAAGCGCCACCTCCACCACCGCTTTGTCTTGCGCACTGGGTGAAGCCAACCATGACTGATGCGGCAAGCGGCCCAACATGGCGACGTCGTAAACCGTGAGGTCGTCTTGTCCTGCTTCTGCTTGGCCCAACCAAGCCAATGTTTGCGCGCGTTGGCGGCGATGCCATTGAGCCCATGGCTTGCCTAGCAATGTCACTTCACCGGTGGCAGGAGTCAAACCTGCCAAGGCTTTGAGCAAGCTGGATTTGCCGGCGCCATTGGGGCCTACCAAAGCCATCCATTCGCCGGCCTTCAATGAGAGTGACACATCGTTCACCGCTTTGAAGTCGTCGTGCATCACGGTCACATGACTGGCCGACAAGGCAATGGTGTGAGCGGCGTTCATGCGCGCCCTCCCCTGCTCACTGTAGATTTAGAGGACATACCGCGCATTAAAAACAACATGTAGCCGCCGCCCAAAATAGCTGTGAGCACACCCACAGGCAACTCCAGCGGCGCCATCAAACCACGCGCTAGCAAATCTGCGCCGCCCAACAAGACGGCGCCCATCAGGCAAGACAAGCTGAGTGTTTTGCCGTGAATGCCTTTGTACCTTGCGCGCACCAAATGCGGCGCAGCCAAACCCACAAACGCAATGAGGCCGGTTTGCGCCACAGCCGCTGCCGTACAAAGCGCCATCACCGCCAACAAGACCCAACGCAAAGACTTGACGGGCAAGCCCAAACTGAGCGCTGTCGATTCACCCAAGGCCAAACCATCTAGCAAAGGGCTGGCGGCAACAGACACGCCCCAAGACACCAACAACACCGCCAACATCAGCGCGCAGGCCGACCAACTGACGTAAGCCGTGGAGCCCAACATGAAGGACTGCACCGAGCCTTGAATTTGCGGAAACATCACCAATAACAAAGAGGCAATTGCGCCCATCACCACGCCCACCACCACACCGGCCAAGAGCAGTCGCAAGGTGTGCTGAACACCCCAGGACAAGACCAATGACAAAGCCACAGCCAACCATGCGCCCATGAATGCCATGCCCGTAATGCCCACCCGTACAAACCAAGGCGATACATCGAGCTGACTCAGAATCACCATGCCGATGGCCACACCTAAACTGGCCCCCGAGGCACTGCCCAACAAAAAAGGATCTGCCAATGGGTTTCTAAACAAGCCTTGCGCCAATGCGCCCGCCAAACCCAGCAAGGCACCGGCCAAACAAGCCCCCAAGGTGCGGGGCAATCGAATGTCGGCAATCAAGCTGGCATCGGCTTGGACTTGCGACCAAGCCCAGCCTTCGCTGCCCACCAAGGCGCCTGCCACCATCAGCAAGATAAGCAAGAAGCCCAATTGCCAAGCCAGCTTGGAAGCCGATGAAACATTGCGTGCGTTCATTCTGGATAAATCCGTTTTAAGCAAGCCACCATCAATTCAGCAGCTTCCGGGATGCGGGGACCCGATCGCACCACAATGTCGGATTGATCAGGCGTGAAGCTACAAATTTTCTGTTGCTGAATGGCTTCAATGCGCTGCCACCCAGGTCTGGTTTTGAGATCGGTGGCTGCCCGTTCGCCCATGAAAATAATTTGCGGATTGGCCTTGACCACAAACTCTGAATTGACTTGTGGAAACGAGCCCATGGCCGGCGTCACCACATTGATCAAGCCCAAACGTTTGAGGGTTTCACCAATGTAAGAAGCTTCACCCGCTGCAAAATATCCCGTACCTGCTTCAAAATAAATGCGTGTGCCTTTGGCTGCCTTGGGC
The DNA here is from genome assembly GCA_947451995.1 of Comamonadaceae bacterium. Lineage (GTDB taxonomy): Bacteria > Pseudomonadota > Gammaproteobacteria > Burkholderiales > Burkholderiaceae_C > Limnohabitans_A. The sequence continues at coordinate 1,906 of CANGCI010000160.1, forward strand.
ACACGTGCTGCAGCTGTGTCTAATTTTTGTTGAATGCTTTGCCACAGTGTTTCGGCACGCTCTTTGGCATTGGGCAAATGCAGTGCGCCAGCGATTTGTTGAATGACACGGTGCATGTCCTCTTGGCTTTGAGGCTCCAAGGCCACCACCCTGATGCCCATCGATTCCAAGCGCTGGGTCACACGCGCCGAACGCGCCAGCAACACCAAGTCGGGCTTCAACTTCACCAAGGCTTCCAACTGGGTGTCGTCCAAACCGCCCAATTGAGGCAAGCTTTTGACGCGCTCTGGCCAATTGCTGTAGCGATCAACGCCCACCAACAGATCGCATGCTTTGAGCTCGCAGACAATTTCGCCCAAAGAAGGCAACAAAGTGATGACGCGTTGCGGCGCCTTGTCGACCACCACCACGCGGCCGCGGTCGTCGGTCAGCGTGTAGGGCGTGATGCTTGGAGACGCTGATGTGCCTTGCGCAAGTGCAGTGGACGCCATGGAAATAGCACCTGCAGAGACCACTGCACAAGCAGTGGCCCCCAACATTGTTCGCAAGCATTTCAACGTGTTCATGCGCATGTCAGCCGTGATGCCCAAGCGTTAAAGCTTAGGCGCCCAGTTCAAGCCAGCAAACACACCACGCTTGGGCATGTTGTAGCCATAAATGGTTTGGTAGTTGGAATTGCCTGCGTTTTCAAGCCGCAAGTTCAAGCGCAGCTCTGGCGTCAGAGCTTGGCTGGCAGTGAAGTCCAGCACAGCATACGATTTGAGCGTTTGCGAATCGTCTGTGCGCGCGCCGTTGTAGCGCCACTGAATGCCCGTATTCCACTTGCCAATGCTTTGCAGCAGTCCAACTTGCGCCAGCGTTTTGGCACGACGCGCCAACGCTTGGTGCGTGATTTCGTTTTGCGGATCTTGCGACGTGAAGCTCAAGCGCCATTGTTGGGCGCCCACGCCTGGCAATTGCCATTTGCCAGCCAGTGCCACTTCCACACCTTGGTTTTTGGCCTTGGCGATGTTGGTGCGCGTCCAATTGGCATCGTTGTCAATCAGGTCGGTGTAACGGTTTTCAAAAGCTGTGAGGCGTGCATTCCAAGAAGCTTGCGTGTATTGCATGCCGACTTCGTTGGACCGCGCTTGCTCAGGCTTGAGCAAAGGATTGCCACCCCATGGGTAGTACAAGTCGTTGAAGGTTGGCGCCATGAAACCAGTTGATGAACTGGCCTTCAAGCGCAAATCTGGCGTGACGAAATACGCATAGCCTGCATACCAGGTGTTGGCGTTGCCAAGGTCGGAATACTGATCGCGGCGCACATTCAATTGCCACTGCTGATTTTCCAGTTTGGCTTGATAGCCCAAACGCCATGAATTGAGGGTTCGCTCTGTCAAACTGTAGTCGGTATCACTCGCTACTTTTTGACGCGTGTTTTCATACCCCGAGGTGATCGAATGATTTGGCCAAAGTGTCCACACGGCACCCACTGCAGAGGTTTGCGACTGTGAGTTCACAAAATAAGGATAGGCCGTCACGGCGGCGTTGAGCTTGTCTTCTTGCTGCCCCACAGACACATCCCACTGCAAATCTTTGGAAGCCTTGTAAGAGCCATTCAGCAAGACGTTGCGCAACACACTCTTGGATTCATCGGCTTGGTTGGCAGGTCCCCACTGGTTGTCGTATTGCACCGTGGCATGCGTTTCGCGCAGCATCAAACCCATGCGACCCGCTTCGAATTCTTGTGACAAGTTCACGGCGTGTGACGTGTGGCTGTAACCATCACGATCGGGGTTGGTGCCTGGGCGTTGCAAGGGATTGATGGCGTTGAAGCCTTTGCTTTCTGTTGTTTCAGAAGATGCATTCACACCAAAACCAGAAGTCCACTTTTGGCCCGCACTGACCTGGGCGCTTCTAAAGCCCTCAGAACCCACCTGCCCTGAAGCCTCTAGCCATGGGCCTTTCAAGCCCTCGCCTGCATTTTGTCGTGTGAAGATTTGAATCACACCACCCAAAGCAGCACTGCCGTAAAGGCTAGACACATTGCCACGAACCACTTCGATGCGCTCAATGCCATTCAAGGGCAAATGCTCCAGCGCGGCCAAATTGAAATTGAGGTTGTTCATGGGCAAGCCGTCCACCAACACCAAGGCGTGACGCGACTCTGCACCGCGCATGAACAAGGAAGCCACCCCACCCATGCCACCCGACTGGGTGATTTCCATGCCCGCCAAGTTTTGCAAGAGCGTCGGCACATCTTTGGCCTGGGAACGCTCAATGTCAGCGCGTGTCAGCACCGACACATCGGGCAGTGCATCCTGGGCGCGCTGCATGACGCGGCTGGCCGTGATGACGGTGTCTGGTAAAAAAGTTTGCGCCAATGCGTGAGAGATCGCCAATGGCGACACGGCCAAGCTGGCAACGAGGACTTTGCAAGTTAATTTCATGGGTAACCCCAACAGTAAAGTGTTCTCACCGCCTTCCCCGACAGTGCATGAACGTACGGTTCTCCGTGAGGAGAACCACCTTGTTGGCCGGTATCCGGGCTAAGCAGAACAACCTTCATCACCTTCCCAAATGCCTGTTTCAGGGCACTCAGTGGCAATTGATGAAAGCGGGGCCTTGAAAAAAGACCCGTCTGCTGACCGTTGCGGGGGCAGCGCAGGTGGAGTTAACCCCGAGGGGGATGGCTCTCCTGCTTCCCGTTGAACTGAGACTTGCGAACCAAGTCTCGAGCACCAACAAAGTACATTGTAAGATGTCACCTTGCACCAAGCCTACAATGCTAGAAATTACAATGGCTCTGACATGACGAACCCCACCACCGTCGACCAGATTGCAGAACGCGTCGAGCACCTCTTGCTCAGGCACGAAGAACTGCAAAAGACCAATGCACTGCTTCAGCAGCAGGTGCTGGCAATTGCCCACGAGCGCGACTTGCTCAAGTCCAAGTTGGCCGCCGCCCGTTCTCGCGTAGACGCCCTGATTGAGCGACTGCCCCAAAACTCCTCTTCTGACACCGACGCATGAGCACCAAACAGCTTGAAGTTCAAATCATGGGCCAAAGCTATCTGCTGGGCTGCCCAGTGGGGGGTGAAGATAGCCTGTTGGCCGCCGTTGACAAAGTCGACCAAGCCATGTGCAAGGTTCGCGACGCCGGCAAAATCAAAGCACGTGACCGCATTGCGGTATTGGCAGCCCTCAATTTGGCCTTTGAGCAAGCCGAAGCCCCGCCTGCGGCTGACAAGCAATCGGTTGCTGCCGAAACCGCCGCAACGATTAGCGACTCCGACCATGAACGCTTGGGCCAATTGTTGAAAAAACTCGATCAAGCCCTCCACCAGGATGGTCAACTGATTTAGTCTCACAAGGCCTGCTTTGAGTTAAGCCTACAATCGCGCTGTCTGCAGTGCATGCTGGGCTTTATATTTCCTTGAACCAATGCTCTTAGAGCCCGGGCTTGGTACATTGTCTGGTGAGCGTGATCGTCTCGCGTCAGATGAACCCAACGCCAGTCTGCC
>CANGCI010000161.1 GCA_947451995.1 Comamonadaceae bacterium
GCGTGTAGGTTTTCAAGCCTGCTTGTTCCAACTTCGTGCGCGCTTCCTTGGCTTTGGCTGCATCCGCAAAAGCACCCACCTGCACCACAGACCTCACGGCCTCAGATGACTTGGCAGCGTCTTTGACATCCAACAAGGCTTTGGCCTTGGCACCATCTTTGGACTCCGGTTTGGTCTCCGACTTTTTGTCGGATTTGACATCTGGTTTTTTCTCAGTCTTGACCTCAGGCTTCGCTTCAGGCTTCACCTCATGCTTGGCTTCTGGTTTGGATTCAGCTTTGGCCTCGGGCTTCGCTTCAGTCTTAGTTTCAGACTTAATTTCAGTCTTTGTGTCTTTGGTAACCACCTCTTCGTGAGGGTCCAAAGCAGCCACATTGGCCACGGCACTTTTGGCAAGTGACACAGATGGCTGCTCAGGCGCTGATGGCACCAGCACGGGACGCTCTTTGGCTTGCGTCGATTTGGCACTGCTGCCTGGTGTGACCAATGGCGCCGCTTGGTTGCGATCTGGAATGACGATTGGCGTGTCAATGGCAACGGGACGGGGCTGACTGTCAAACAGCAAGGGCAAGCCGACAACTGCACCCAACACCAAAACGACAGAGCCCATCAAGCGATGACGGGCGCGCTTTCGAATCACCTCCACGCTTTCAGCAGGTGTGCTGGACAGCGCATCTGCGCCGGTGTTGGCCGACTGACGACCAGGAAATCGAAGCTTGAAAAAAGCCATGCGGTGGAGTCTCAATTACGCAGGTGCTTGGCATGCAGCTTGGGGATGCCATGCTGCAAAACGCCGCCCACCGTATAGAACGAACCAAAGACCAAGATTCTATCAGTGGGGTCTGCAGCCAAGATGGCGGCATCCAAGGCTTTTTGAGGCGTTTCATGCACACTGGAACGAACATCCTTGCGGGTGTTCAAGGCAGCCCAATCTGCGGCCAATTGCTGGGCCGTGCTGGCCCTGGGAAGCGGCAAATCGGTGAAATACCAAGCATCGACCAAGGGCAGTAGCTTTTTCAGCATGCTGTCCAAATCTTTGTCGGCCATGGCGCCAAAAACGGCATGGGTGGTGGGATAAAACCCCATGGCGTCTAAATTGGCAGCCAAAGCTGCCACCGAATGCGGGTTGTGGGCCACATCCAAGACCAAAACGGGCTCGCCTGGGACAATTTGAAACCGACCTGTCAACTCCACCATGGCCAAGCCATTTCGGATGGCCTGCGCTGTGACGGGCAATTGCGGGCGCATGACCTCCAAAGCAGCCAACACGCCAGAAGCATTCAGCAATTGATTGGCACCGCGCAGCGCTGGGTAAGCCAGCCCACTGTACCGACGCCCTCTACCTGCCCAGGACCATTGAAGCTGATCGCCTGAAAAATTGAAATCTTTGCCAAGCAACCACGCATCGGCGCCCAAAGCCTGCGCATGTTTCACCACACTTTCTGGTGGCATCGGGTCACTGATCACCACCGGTTGACCGGCACGCATGATGCCGGCTTTTTCAAGGCCAATGCTGTCGCGGTCTGTGCCTAGCAAGGCGGTGTGGTCCAAATCAATGCTGGTGATGATGGCGCAATCGGGGTCGATGATGTTCACAGCATCCAAGCGCCCCCCTAAGCCCACCTCCAAAATCACTACATCCAGTCCGGCATCCGACATCATTTTCAAAATGGCCAAGGTGCTGAATTCAAAATAGGTCAAGCTGGTGTCATGGCGCGCAGCCTCGACACATTCAAAGGCCGATGCAAAGACTTCTGCCTGAGGCGACTCGCCCACCAAGCGACAACGCTCTTCAAAATGAACCAAATGAGGAGATGTGTAAACGCCCGTTTTGTAGCCCGCCTGAAGGTAAATGGCCTCTAGCAGGGCACAAGTTGAACCTTTGCCATTGGTACCCGCCACGGTGATCACAGGCATGGTCAGACGCAAGTTCATGCGTTGGGCCACTTGACGCACGCGGTCTAGGCCCATGTCAATGGCTTGGGGGTGCAGTTGCTCGCAATGGGCGAGCCATTCACTCAATGTTTTCATATGGGTAAGATTGTCGCTGAGACTGCATCGACTTACAGGACATCATGAAATACACCAGCATCACCCTCTACGGCATTCCCAACTGCGATACTGTCAAAAAAGCCCGAACCTGGTTGACCGATCAAGGTTTTGAGTATGTTTTCCACGACTTCAAAAAACAAGGCTTGCCTGAAAAAGCACTCAACAACTGGATGACAACGCTTGGCTGGGAAACCGTGGTCAACCGCAAAGGCACCAGTTGGCGCAAGCTCAGCCCAGAAGAGCAAGCCAGCGTGACAAGTGCCCCTACAGCCAAACCCTTTTTGCTAGCCAACCCCAGCTTGGTCAAAAGACCCGTCATTGAGTGGCAATCTGCCAAAGGCACTGACATCACGGTGGGTTATCAACCGGAACAGTGGCTAACGCGTTAAGTGTTTCAAGGCAGCCATCTGCCTTCAGAGCGGCAACTTTACGCAGGCTTCACGTTACAGCTTTTGCGCCGCTCTAAAATTAAACCTGGCTTTTAACCCTAGAAATGCAATCCATGACAGTTCGCTCTTTTTCAGTTACCCGTTGGACCCCCTGTTTGGCTGGTTGCCTGCTCGCCTTTTTGGCCATCAGCCCTGCGCAAGCCCAAGAAGTGGGCCAGGTCATCAGCCGTACGCCGGTTTATCAGCAGGTTACCGTGCCGCGTCAGGTTTGCACTCAAACGCAAGTGACTTCTCCCGCCCAAACGTCGGGCGCAGGCGCAGCCATGGGCGCCATTGCGGGCGGCGCCATTGGCAATGCCATGGGCAAAGGTGAAGGCCGAGCTATCGCCACCATGATTGGTGTGATCGGCGGCGCCATAGCCGGCGACAAAGTGGAAGGCCCCCAAAGTCAGACCCAGACCCAGCAAACATGCACCACCCAGCAGGTTTACGAAAATCGCTTGATGGGCTACAACGTGGTCTACGAATTTGCAGGCAAGCAATACACCGTTCAATGGCCAAAAGACCCTGGCCCCACCATCAAATTGCAGATCACACCGGTCAATTAAGCAAGAGTGAGGGGCTCATGGGAGTCATGAGGACCCTGATCGCCCCGCAATCGCCTAAAATCTAGGGTTTTGTTTCGTCCTACATGGCTGCCCGGTTGGGTTGGTCAGGACAACCCACTCTAGATTTCACCATGACCACCCAGAAAATCGACCACGTCTCCGTCACCACCCAAGCCAACGTTTACTTTGATGGCAAATGCGTCAGCCACAACATCACGCTGGCAGACGGCACCAAAAAATCTGTGGGCGTGGTCCTGCCCTCCACTTTGACATTCAACACCGGCGCGCCCGAAATCATGGAGTGCGTGGGGGGTTCCTGCGAATACAAATTGGCAGGCAGCCATGACTGGGTCAGCTCCAAAGCTGGCGAAAAATTCAGTGTGCCTGGCCAATCTAGCTTTGAGATTCGCGTCACTGAGGCTTATCACTACATCTGCCACTTTGGTTGATTCCCAACGCATTTGAAAGTACTTCCATGGCCACCATTCTTCAACACATTCCCGCCGGTCAAAAAGTAGGCATTGCCTTTTCTGGCGGCTTGGACACCAGCGCAGCCTTGCTTTGGATGCGCCAAAAAGGCGCTGTACCTTACGCCTACACAGCCAACTTGGGCCAGCCCGACGAACCCGACTACGAAGAGATTCCTCGCAAAGCCAAGGAATACGGCGCAGAGCAAGCGCGCCTGATCGACTGCCGCAAGCAATTGGCGCACGAAGGCATTGCTGCTTTGCAGTGTGGCGCATTCCACATCTCAACAGCGGGCGTCACTTATTTCAACACCACCCCCATTGGCCGCGCCGTCACAGGCACCATGTTGGTGGCCGCCATGAAGGAAGACGACGTCAACATCTGGGGCGACGGCAGCACCTTCAAGGGCAATGACATCGAGCGCTTCTACCGCTACGGTTTGCTCACCAACCCCTCACTCAAAATTTACAAACCATGGTTAGACCAGCTGTTCATTGACGAGCTGGGTGGCCGCGCCGAAATGTCTGCGTTCATGACGCAACATGGTTTTGGCTACAAGATGTCGGCTGAAAAGGCCTACTCCACCGACTCCAACATGTTAGGGGCCACACACGAAGCCAAAGACCTGGAGCACCTGAACAGCGGCATGAAAATTGTGCAACCCATCATGGGTGTGCCTTTCTGGCGCGAAGACTGCGTGGTCAAGCACGAAGAAGTCACCGTGCGCTTTGAAGAAGGCCAGCCTGTGGCTTTGAATGGCGTGAGTTACTCAGACCCCGTCGAGCTTATTTTGGAAGCCAATCGCATTGGCGGCCGACATGGTTTGGGCATGAGCGATCAAATTGAAAACCGCATCATTGAAGCCAAGAGCCGCGGCATTTACGAAGCCCCTGGCTTGGCTTTGTTGTTCATCGCTTACGAGCGCTTGGTCACAGGCATTCACAACGAAGACACGATCGAACAATACCGCGACAACGGCCGCAAGCTGGGCCGCCTGTTGTACCAAGGTCGTTGGTTTGATTCACAAGCTTTGATGTTGCGCGAAACAGCGCAGCGTTGGGTGGCGCGTGCCGTCACAGGCGAGGTCACCATTGAACTGCGCCGTGGCAACGACTACTCCATTTTGAACACCACATCGCCTAACCTCACCTACCACCCAGAGCGTTTGACGATGGAAAAAGGCGAATCCACCTTCACACCTTTGGACCGTATTGGTCAACTCACCATGCGCAACTTGGACATCGTAGACACACGCGCCAAGTTGGGCATCTATGCACAAACAGGTTTGTTGTCTTTGGGCGAAGGCGCCGAGATGCTCAAACTCGAAGGCGGCAAATAATTTTTAAATCACAACCGGTTCGGGTTCCAAGCGAATTCCGAACCGCTCGTAGACACTGGTTTGAATGGCCTTGGCCAAGGTGACCACTTCGCCGCCTGTTGCGCCGCCGCGGTTGACCAACACCAAGGCTTGCTTTTCGTACACGGCCGCATTGCCCACGCTCTTCCCTTTCCAACCGCAGGCATCGATCAGCCAGCCGGCTGCCAATTTGATGGTGCCATCAGGCATTGGGTAATGAACCACTTTGGGATCACGCGCAATGATGTCGGCACATTGCTCAGGCGTGACGGTTGGGTTCTTGAAAAAGCTGCCAGCATTGCCCAAGACCTTGGGGTCGGGCAACTTGTGGCGACGAATGTCACACACCCATTGGTAAATTTGCAGGGCTGATGGATTTGCAATGCCGGTCTCGGCCATTTTTCTTTCTAAATCCAAATAGCCCAAGACAGGCTTCCACACTTTGGGCAAATGAAAACGTACACGCAGAATCAAGGCGCGGCCGCCCAAGCCCATGCCATTGGGCCCGCTGCTGGTGTGTTTGA
>CANGCI010000162.1 GCA_947451995.1 Comamonadaceae bacterium
CTCGGCGATGTCGACGTATTCGCAGCCGCCGTAATAGCGCTTGCCTGGGTAGCCTTCAGCGTATTTGTTGGTGAGCTGAGAGCCTTGCGCGGCCATGACGGCGGGCGAAGCGTAGTTCTCGCTGGCGATCAGCTCGATGTGGTGCTCTTGGCGAGCGTTTTCGGCTTGAATGGCCGCAAAAATTTCGGGATCGGTTTGTTCAATCAGGATGTTTCTTGAATACATGGCAGGCCTTCAAATGATGGTTCCTTGCTGCGCTGGAAGAAAAGTTCCAACATGGCATGGGCTGCCCAGGCGAACGGCTGAAACCTTGTGCCACAACACCTGCGCAAGGTGCACGCTCCCCAGTGGTTTTAAGAGGGGCAAAGCCCTTTCGTATCCACGTCAGAGGCTGGGGGCATTGATTGCCAACACCAGGCTCCTATCGCCAGTTGCGTACCCCTAGAGTGTAGCCTAGGAGAGGGCCTGGGGAGGGGCTTATTTGGCCGCTTTTCGCCCGCTCGATTTGACGGGGATTGGGGGCTTTGGCAGGGCGTCTTTGAGGCGGTTTTGCTCGGCCTGCACCCGCGCAATGTAGTCTGTTTCAAGTGAAATTGACTCTTCCCCAGCCTTGTAAAGGCGCAGGCCTTCAACCAAACTGCCCGACAGGTTGATGCATTCCTTCAAAATTTTGACGCCAATGCGCAAATTGGTTTTGGGGTCAAAAATGGCCATCGGTCCGCCATAGGGCTCGAACTGATCAGAGTGCGTGTCGGGCGACACTTGCATCAAACCTTTGGCGCCTGTGGGACTGTTGGCAAAAGGGTTGTAATTGGACTCAACGCCAATCACCGCCAAAATGAGGGTGGGGTCGAGATTGCCGCGGTTCGCCAAGTCGAAAACTTCCAGGATCAAGGCGTTCAGCGGTTCGGGTGCAATGCGGTATTTGCTTCGGATGGCTTGAACCAAAGCCAATTGATCGGGATCCAGGTCGGTGGCCGGGGCCGCTAGGCTGCGCAGCAAAACCTGTTGTCGCTCATCTTCAGCATCTGAGATGTGCAGTCGGGTGTAAAGCCAGCCCTGAATGCTCTGAACCGTTTGAATTCTGATTTCAGGTCGGGCCAAGGCCAGCATGCTGATCAAAACAGCCACCAGTCCCAGCAGTGCAAAGCTGTGATGGGAAATGTTCACAAACCCACGTGCAATGTCGCCCACAAATGTTTTCAGTCCGCGCCAAAAGCGGCCTGTCAAAAGGCTGGCAGATTCCTGAAAGGTGAGGGATGTCAAAGTATGTGTTGAAGTGGCGGAACCGCGAATTATAAAAAAAATCGAAAATAGATGCTTTTGGCATATTGCACCTAGCCATCCTCGGTGAAAATAGCTTCTTTATCTTTTTGTGTTCTGACTGTGACTCCTTCATCCCCCAAGACCTCCGATGTTCAAGCGCTTGATAACTTGACTGGCGGTGCTTTTGCCGCGCAAACCTCTGGCGAGCGTGCCGCCAAATTGCGTGATTGGTTATTGACTGAGCCTTCGCAAGAAGATCTGCAGCACGTTTACAAAGAAATTTCAACGCGAGACAAAGGCGCCGCCAAAGTCTTGAAAGAAAAAATGGACGAGCTCAAGCGCTCGCAAGGACAAGATGTGTTGGCCACTGAATGGGCCGAGCGCGCTACAGCCATGCTTCATGCCAGTCGTTTGAACATTGCCGATGCCATGGCCTGGCAACGTGATGCCGCTAAAGCTGGCGCACCCTTGTCACGCGAACCCTTGGCCAGCTTGAAAACGCAATTGGCAGAAAAAGTCAAAGCGGTTGAAGATTTGCAACACCAAGTGATGGTGCAACGTGAAACAGCCGTGTTGCTGGCCCAGCGCATTGAAGTGCTGTCCACCAAAAGTTTGAAAGAAGCCGATGCGGCCAACGAGGTTTTGCAAGCGGACGTGTCGCAGTGGTTGCAGCAAGCCCATGCGCTCACTGAAGATGCCGCATGGCAAAGTGTTGATTTGAAATTCCCGCCCCAGTTAGACGCCTCCCGTCATCAACTGAGCAGCGTGTGGGAAGCCTTTGAGGGCGCCTTGTCACAAGCCAAAGCAGCGCGTGATGATGAAGCACAAGCTTTGCCATCGGTGCCGGTCTGGGCTGAAGAAATTCGTGTTGCGCGCGGTGGTCAGCCTGTGGCTGTCGCACCTGCAGAAGGTGCAACGGCTGGCTCGCAAGAAGCCCATACCAGCCCATCTGGTGCCGACGCTAAACCCGCCAAAACGCCCAAAGTCAGCATCACCAAAATGGACCCTGCGCAGCGCCAAGCCTTGCGCGAAGCGGCCAATCAAGCCGTCACAGGTGCATTGACATTGTTGGCTGCAGAGTCCAATGAGGCCAATCTCTTGGCCTTGCGTCAAACGCTCAAGGACCATGGCCGAAACATGGACACCAACATGGATGCCAAAGTGCATGAGGCGCTGCTTGCGGCCGGCGATGCAGACGGCTGGCAGCGACATGTGGCCGATCAAAAGCGCTTGGACTTGGTCTTGAAAGCGGAAGCTCTGTTCAAAAAAGTCCCTGTTAAAACAGAAGAGACCTCAGCGGAAACTGCCGAGGCACAAGAAGCGGCCGACGTTGAGGCTGCAGGTCAAGCCGAAGAAAAAGCGCCCCAAGAAGTTTTCCACCTCGAGCCCGTCTTGGGTGGCCGCAAGATGCAAGAAGCCTTGCGTCAATTGCGCGAGGAGTGGAAGCAAGCCGATCAAGGTGGCCTGCCCAACCATTCGCTGTGGAAACGTTTTGATGCGGCGTGCAACAACGCCTACAAAGTGGTTCAAACTTGGTTAGACAAAATCAAGCATGAAGCCAGTGAGCACCGTGCTCAGCGTTTGGCCCTGATTGAAGAAGTCAAAGCTTGGGGCGAAGCCAATGCGCAAAACAACGACTGGCGCGCACACCTGCGTGCTTTGCATCAGTTCGGCGATCGCTGGCGCAATGCGGGCCACTTGAGTGAAAAGGCCTTCGCAGAATTACAACCCTTGTGGAAGCAAGCATTGCATGCGGCTGCCGCGCCCTTGGAGGCTGCACAAAAAGCCAGCACGGCCCGCCGTCAAGCCCTCATTGCAGAGGCCGAGCAATTGGGTGCTGTGCCTGTGCTGCGTGTGGATGCTGTCAAAGCTTTGCAACACAATTGGCAAACCGAAGCGCAAAGCGTGCCGATGGACCGCCGCATTGAGCAAAAAATGTGGGAAGCTTTCCGCAAGCCATTGGACGAAGCCTTCAACCGCAAAACCAGTTCACGCGAACACACCTCTTCAGCGCCCCTGTCTGCGCACGATCGTCTGGTGCTGGATGCGTCCAATGCATTGAAGGCGGCCAATGCCTCTGGCGATGTCCAAAAAATCAAAGCAGCCATGGCCGCTTTGGATGCGGCCATCAAAGGCCAAGCGCAAGCTGTTGCTGCCGAGGCAACATCAGCTACAAGTGATGCGCCTGCTGAAACTTCAGCTGAAGCTGAATCTTCGGATCAGCCAGCACCTGATGTCGAGGCTGCAGTCAGCAAAGCGCCAGAAGCGCCCAAACCCGTACGCCCCTTGGTGGCCATGCGAGGTGACGACCGACCCGGCCAAAAGAAATCAGTGCCCGCACTGGCAGGTCGTCCTGGCGATCGCCGCGACGGCAAAGGCAGTCCGCGTGGTGACAAACCTGGCTTTGGTGACAAAGCAGGTGGCCGCTTTGACCGCGCCGACAAAGGCGACCGTTTTGAGCGCCAAGACCGTGGCCCACGTTTGAGCGATGCGGCATTCAGAGCGCAACGCGATGCCAAAGAGCATGCCGAAATGGCACTGCGCAAATTGGCGGCACAAGCCCATGGCGAATCTTTGACGAACTTGATGGCGGCATGGGAAAAGCGTCAAGCTGATCAGGTGCCCACACCCCAAGAGTTGGGTCGCAATGTCAACGCAGCTGCGCGTGCGGCATGGTCGCAAGCCGTCAGCCAATCGCCCAAAGCAGATGCAGGTGAAGCCATCTTGCGTTTGGAAATGGCGGCTGAAGTGCCAACGCCAGCTGAAAATTTGAACGAGCGTCGGGCTTTGCAATTGCAATTGTTAACCCGTAAAAACCAACCCGGTCCTCAAGAGACATGGGCGCTGGACGTGACGGCTGTTTTGTCGTCGGCCCACGATGCCAAAGTGGCGCGTCGTTTGCAAAACGCTTTGAAAAATTTGCTGCGACGTTGAAACTGGGTCCAACCCGTCGGGTTGTAGATTCAAGCTATCAACTTGCGTTCTGATCCAACAGATTCAAGCGCTCAATCAGACCACTGGCATGCCAACGCAAAACCTCCGCGCGAGGTTTTGTGCTTTGGGCGTCCCAATCACTCAACACGCGACGCTCCAATTGCGCTGAGCCTTCCAGCAGATGGTCACCCGGCCGATGCGTGTGGCCATGCAGCAGGCAAGTGCAGTGAGATTGCTTCAATGCTGTTTGAGTCCATGCATTGTCGACATCTGCATACACTGTGGCAGGGTCGTTTTTGTGCTGCTGACTTTGCATGCGCAATTGACGGGCAATGTCTTCACGCTCTGCAAGGGGTTTGGCCAAGAAACTTTGTTGCCAAGCCGGTTGCCGCACGGTGCTTCGAAAGGCTTGGTAATCCACATCGCCCAAGCAGCCTTCATCACCGTGGGACAGCAGCCAGCGTTGACCTGCAAAATCCAACACAGTGGGGTCTGCTAGGTCGTGAACACCGCACGACTTTAGAAATTCAGAACCCACCAGAAAATCGCGGTTGCCACGCATGAAGGCCACGTGGCGCTTTGCGGCGCAATGGCTTAACTCAGCGGCGCATTGCTGCAAAAAGGGGTGATGTTGTGCGGCATCGTCGCCCACCCACACTTCAAACAAATCCCCAAGGATCCACACCGCATCGGCTGTGGTGGTTTGCATGTAGTGCTGCCAAAGCTTGAATGTGGCGAGGTCTTTTTCCTGCAAATGCAGGTCTGAAATGAAGTCAACCGTGCGCCAGTGTTCAGGTGCTTCAATCACCTGAAACGGCAACACGGTTGCTGTCATGGAAAGTGCAGGGCTAAATTAAAGCGCCACAGCCTTTTCAATGATCACAGCCTCTTTGGGCACGTCGTCATGGAAACCATTGCGACCTGTTTTGACGCCTTCGATGGCATCCACAATCTCGGTGCCCGACACAACATGACCAAAAACGGCATAACCCCAGCCTTGCAAAGAAGGTGCGGTGTGGTTCAAAAATTCATTGTCTGCCGTGTTGATGAAAAACTGGGCAGTGGCTGAATGAGGCGCTTGTGTGCGCGCCATGGCCAAGGTGTACTTCTTGTTTTTCAAACCATTGTTGGCTTCATTTTGGATGGCTGC
>CANGCI010000163.1 GCA_947451995.1 Comamonadaceae bacterium
ACTTCAAAAAAGAAGACTATTTGAAAGCAGTGCTGGAAGCCAAAGAGTTGATCGCCGCAGGCGACTTCATGCAGGTGCAAGTAGGCCAACGCATCAAGAAGCGCTACACCGAAAGCCCATTGTCTTTGTACCGTGCGCTCAGGTCTCTGAACCCCAGCCCTTACATGTACTTCTACAACTTTGGCGACTTCCATGTGGTCGGTGCCAGCCCCGAAATTTTGGTGCGCCAAGAGCAAACCGAAGAGGGTGTCAAAGTCACCATTCGTCCCTTGGCCGGTACGCGTCCACGGGGCGCCACACCTGAAAAAGACAAAGCCGCCGAACACGAGTTGGTGAACGATCCCAAAGAGCGTGCCGAGCACGTGATGCTGATTGACTTGGCCCGCAATGACATTGGCCGCATTGCCAAAATTGGCTCGGTCAAAGTGACCGAAGTCTTCGCGGTAGAGCGCTACAGCCATGTGATGCACATCGTGAGCAACGTCGAAGGCATCTTGAAGGATGGCATGACCAACATGGATGTGCTCAAAGCCACGTTTCCGGCGGGCACACTCACGGGGGCGCCCAAAGTGCATGCGATGGAGTTGATTGATCGCCTCGAGCCCACCAAGCGCGGGCTGTATGGCGGTGCATGCGGCTACCTCAGCTATGCGGGCGACATGGACGTGGCCATTGCCATTCGCACCGCGGTCATCAAAGATCAAACCTTGTACGTGCAGGCTGCCGCCGGTGTGGTGGCCGATTCAGTACCCGAGTTGGAATGGAAAGAAACCGAACACAAAGCACGCGCCTTGTTGCGTGCCAGTGAGTTGGTGGAAGAAGGTTTGGAGTAATCGACATGGCCAAAATTAAATTGTTGATGGTCGACAACTACGACTCTTTCACATTCAACATCGTGCAGTACTTTGGCGAGTTGGGCGCCGAGGTTGAAGTGTTTCGAAATGACGAAATTACTTTGGAAGGCATTGCCGCCAAAGCGCCAGACCGATTGGTGATATCGCCCGGTCCTTGTTCGCCTGCGGAAGCGGGCATTTCTGTTGCGGCCATTCAGCACTTTGCTGGCAAGCTGCCCATCTTGGGCGTGTGCTTGGGCCATCAAAGCATTGGCGCCGCCTTTGGCGGCAAAATTGTTCGCGCACAAGAATTGATGCACGGCAAAACCAGTGTCATTCAAACCAAACAAAGTGGCGTGTTCAAAAACTTGCCCGAAAAATTCACGGTCAACCGTTATCACTCCTTGGCCATTGAGCGCGCATCGTGCCCCGCAGATTTAGAAATCACGGCGTGGACCGATGATGGTGAAATCATGGGCGTGCGCCACAAGCATTTGAATGTGGAGGGTGTGCAGTTTCACCCCGAGTCCATCCTGACAGAACATGGCCACGCCATGCTGAAAAATTTCTTGGAGGCTTCCTGATATGAGCACTGCATCCGCTATGCCGCGCATTGATTTGCGCAGTGACACTGTCACGCGGCCCACACCCGGCATGCGAGAAGCCATGGCGCAAGCTTTGGTGGGTGATGATGTTTTTGCAGACGACCCTAGCGTGAACGCACTGCAAGAAAAAATTGCCAATCTGCTTGGTTTTGAAGCAGCTTTGTTCATGCCCACGGGTACACAAAGCAATTTGTGTGGTGTGCTGTCGCATTGCCAGCGAGGTGACGAATACATCGTGGGTCAAATGGCCCATTGCTATCGCTGGGAAGGTGGTGGCGCTGCAGTGTTTGGCAGTGTGCAACCCCAACCGCTGACGCAACAAGCCGACGGCAGTTTGGCATTGGCCGACATTGAAGCGGCCATCAAACCAGACGATGCGCACTTTGCCAAAACCAAGTTGTTGGCTTTAGAAAATACATGGGGTGGCAAGGTCTTGCCTCAAAGCTATCTGAGCGAGGCCAGCGCATTGGCCTTGCAAAAAGGTTTGGCACGTCACTTGGACGGCGCACGGCTTTTCAATGCCGCAGTGGCCCAAGCCACAGCACTGGGCACGTCACCCTACGACGAAGCCAAGCGCATTGCCCAATGTTTTGACAGTGTGTCGGTTTGCTTCAGCAAAGGATTGGGCGCACCTATGGGCTCTGCTTTGTGTGGCTCCAAAGCGTTCATTGCCCGAGCACATCGCCTGCGCAAAATGGCGGGTGGTGGCTTGCGTCAAGCGGGCTTCATGGCGGCCGCTGCATCTTATGCCTTGGATCACCATGTGCTGCGCTTGGCTGAAGACCACCAATTGATGCAAGATTTGGCGCAAGGCTTGAGCGGCATTCCAGGCCTGCAAGTTGAAACACCCCAAACCAATATTTTGTTTGTTGATTTGGTGGGCGAGGCCAAAGCCAAAGGCGCGGCCTTGCAAACCCATTTAAAGCAATCAGGCATCGACATGACGGGTTTGTACCGCATGCGTTTTGTCACGCACTTGGATGTTGACCGTGCAGGAATTGATCGCACCATTTCCGCTGTCCGTCAATTTTTCAACGCTTGAATTCAAGCAGCCTAGCAAGCACAACATCCCAACATTTCATGAATTCAAATCCAGAGACCGCCATGCCGATTACGCCGCACGAAGCACTGCAAAGAACCATTGAGCACCGTGAAATTTTCCACGATGAAATGCTGAAGATCATGCGCATGATCATGAACGGCGAACTCTCGCCCGTCATGACGGCTGCATTGATCACAGGTTTGCGTGTCAAAAAAGAAACCATTGGTGAGATCACCGCGGCCGCCCAAGTGATGCGCGAGTTTTCGACCAAGGTGGTGGTGCCTGATACGCGTCATTTGGTGGACATCGTGGGCACAGGCGGCGATGGCTCACACACCTTCAACATTTCAACCTGCGCGATGTTTGTGGCGGCAGCTGCTGGCGCCAAAACCGCCAAGCATGGCGGCCGCAGTGTCAGCAGCAAATCGGGCAGTGCCGATGTGCTCGAGAGTTTGGGGGCCAACATCAATTTGTCGCCCGAGAAAATTGCGCAGTGCGTGCAAGAAGTGGGCATTGGCTTCATGTTTGCACCCAATCACCATCCCGCCATGAAAAATGTGGCGCCTGTTCGCAAAGAGCTGGGCGTGCGAACCATTTTCAACATCTTGGGGCCCCTCACCAATCCCGCCAGCGCCCCCAACATTTTGATGGGTGTGTTCCACCCCGACTTGGTGGGCATTCAAATTCGCGCCTTGCAACGACTGGGCGCCGAACATGCACTGGTCGTTTATGGCCGCGATGGCATGGACGAAGTCAGCTTGGGTGCCGCCACCTTGGTGGGCGAACTCAAAGATGGCCACATCACAGAATACGAAATTCATCCAGAAGACTTTGGCATGGCCATGGTCAGCAACCGCGCTTTGCGTGTTGAAACACCCGAAGCTTCGCAAGCGGTGCTGCGCGCCGTGTTGAACAACGAAGCAGGCGCTGCGCGCGACATTGTGATTTTGAATGCGGGTGCTGCGCTGTACGCAGCCAATGTGGCAAGCAGCATCAAAGAGGGCATTGTGTTGGCGCGACAAGCGATTGAATCAGGCGCTGCCAAAAACAAGCTGGAACAGTTTGTGGCGTTCACCCAAAAAGCAGGAGCTTCTGCATGAGCGATATTCTGAAAAAAATCGTTGCGGTCAAGCACGAAGAAATTGAACTGTCACTGCGCAAAAAACCTTTGGCTGCCGTGCGTGCCGATGCGGAAAGCCGCGTGCTCACACGCGACTTTGTTGGCGCCATTCGCCACAAAATTGACAATGGCCAAGCTGCTGTCATTGCAGAGATCAAAAAGGCCAGCCCCTCAAAAGGCGTGTTGCGCGCTGACTTCATGCCCGCTGACATTGCACAAAGCTATGCAGAGCATGGCGCGGCTTGTTTGTCCGTCTTAACCGACGCGCAGTTTTTCCAAGGCAGCGCAGACTACTTGAAGCAAGCGCGTGCCAGTTGTGATTTGCCCGTGCTGCGCAAAGATTTCATGGTCGATCCGTATCAAGTTTATGAAGCACGCGTGATGGGGGCAGATTGCATCTTGCTCATTGCAGCTTGTTTGGACGATGCGCAAATGAAAGACATGGAGGCGGTGGCGCGCAGCTTGGACATGGCGGTGCTGGTGGAAGTGCATGATGCAGAAGAGTTGACGCGTGCGCTCAAATTGAAAACGCCTTTGGTGGGTATCAACAATCGCAACCTGCGAAGCTTCGAAGTGTCTTTGGACACCACCTTGGGCATGATGAAGGATGTGCCTGCCGATCGCATTTTGGTGACCGAGAGCGGCATCTTGTCGAGCGCCGATGTGCAAAAAATGCGCGACGCCCATGTGCACGCCTTTTTGGTTGGCGAGGCCTTCATGCGTGCAGCCGACCCCGGCCAGGCTTTGGCCGACTTGTTTCATTAAGACTTCCTGCCATTCGCGGGCGGGTCTTTGCGCACCATGACTTCAATTGGCAAGCAAACCACCTTGTTTGGTGAGTTGGCCCGTGAAGGTGATGATGGCGCGGGTCATGACATTCATTGGAATCAACTGCGCAGCAGCGATTGGCCGCCCAGCCTGACAGGCTTGTCGTCCGTTTGGTCTCAGCTGCTGCAGATGCATTGGCAAAGCGAGACAGGACACGCTTTGTCCCAAAAACTGGTCGACCAGTTGGCCGCCCAAAAGGTGATTTATCCCCGCACACCCTACAAGGCACTTGAGCTGACGCCTTTTGAGCAAGTTCGCGTGGTGATCTTGGGGCAAGACCCCTACCATGGCCCAGGACAGGCCGAAGGCTTGGCCTTCTCGGTGGGCGAAGGGCAAAAAATCCCACCCAGTTTGCGCAATATTTTCAAAGAGGTTCAGCGTGATACGGGGGCTGTCATGCCGCAAGGCACCCAAGCAGGCAGCTTGGTACGATGGGCATCGCAGGGCGTTTTGCTCTTGAACACAGCCCTGACCGTTGAGGACTCACAGCCTGCCAGTCATAGTCGTTGGGGTTGGGAAGTGCTTACTGACAAAATCATTGAGGCCTTGGCTGTCGATGCACAACCCCGAGCTTTTTTGCTCTGGGGGGGGCATGCCCAAGGCAAGGCGGCCTTGATTGAAGCGGGTGATGTGGCGAAGCGCCATTTGGTTTTAAAGGCCAACCATCCGTCACCCTTGTCGGCCCTCAGACCTCCTTTGCCCTTCATGGGGTGCGGCCACTTTGGCCAAGTGAACCGGTGGTTGGTGGCCCAAAATAAAAAAGCAATACTTTGGTAATTTCCATCTCGAGGCTTGCTGAGGCTGAGAAAAAAGTGGCATAATCCGAGATTCGCTGAGGAGGGGTGCCCGAGTGGCTAAAGGGGGCAGACTGTAAATCTGTTGGCTTACGCCTACACTGGTTCGAATC
>CANGCI010000164.1 GCA_947451995.1 Comamonadaceae bacterium
AACGAAGACGTCAACGAGTGCTGGATTGCCGACCGCGATCGCTTCTCTTACGAAGCTTTGAACAGTGCCGACCGTCTGCGCGCCCCCATGATCAAACAGGGCGGTGAGTGGAAAGAAGTCGACTGGCAAACTGCATTGGAGTATGTGGCCAACGGTTTGAGTCAAATTAGCAAAGACCACGGTGCCAGCAGCATCGGTGCCTTGGTCAGCCCCCACAGCACCCTCGAAGAATTGCATTTGGCCAGCACCCTGGTTCGCTCTTTGGGTTCTGACAACATCGACTACCGTTTGCGCAATGCTGAGTTTGCCAAAGCAGAAGGTGTGCGCTATTTGGGGACGTCCATTGCCAGCTTGTCTCAACTCCAACGCGTGTTGGTGGTGGGCAGCAACTTGCGCAAAGACCATCCGCTGTTTGCGCAGCGCATTCGTCAAGCGCAGCGCAATGGCGCGCAAGTCAATGCCATCACCTCTCAAGCTTTGTTCAACGCTGCAGATGCATGGGCCATGCCGATTGCAAATGCCGATGTGCAAGAAGCCAGTGCGTGGGCACAAAGCTTGACCAATGTGGCTGCGGCCGTTGCGGCAGAGAAGGGCGTTGCTGCCCCTGTTGCTGGGCAAGTCACACCTGCAGCCAAGGCCATCGCCACCTCATTGCTGGGTGGTGAACGCAAAGCCATTTTGCTGGGCAACGCCGCAGCACACCATGCCAACGCTTCAAGCTTGCTCAGCTTGGCCCAATGGCTTGCCGAACAAACAGGCGCCACTTTCGGTTACCTCACAGAAGCTGCCAACACCGTGGGTGCTCAGTGGGCCAAAGCCCAGCCACAGTCTGGCGGTTTGAATGCTGCACAAATGTTGGCCGGTGGTTTGAAAGCTGCTTTGTTGCTCAACACCGAGCCAGTTGAAGACGCTGCTGCGGGCGCCAAAGCCGTTGCAGCTTTGGCCGCCATGCAAATGGTGGTCACACTCAGCCCGTTCAAAACCAACATGGCTTTCTCAGACGTGTTGCTGCCCATCGCACCGTTCACAGAAACGTCTGGCAGTTTTGTCAATGCAGAAGGCCGCTTGCAAAGTTTCCACGCCGTGGTGAAGCCTTTGGCCGAAACCCGTCCTGCTTGGAAGGTATTGCGCGTCTTGGCCAACATGCTTGGCTTGCCACAGTTGGCTTTTGAAACTTCACAAGATGTGTTGAAACAAATCAGTGCCACACCCTTGAACCTCAGCAATGCTTGTGGTTCTGAGGTACGCATGGCAGGTGATGTGGACACACCTTGCGTGGCATCTATTTATCAACTCGACAGTTTGGTGCGCCGCGCACCGTCTTTGCAATTGACAGCAGATGCCCGTATCTCTGCTGCTAGTGCCAAGGCTGTTGCTGAAGGAGTGCACGCATGATCGACGCTCTGTACAACGGTGGCTTGAACGCCATCTCCGCCACTTGGTGGGCCGCCATGGTTTGGCCCGTCTTGTGGATCTTGATCAAAATTGTGGCGGTGTTGGCCCCCCTGATGGGTGCTGTGGCTTACCTCACTTTGTGGGAGCGCAAGTTGCTCGGTTTCATGCAAGTTCGCATGGGACCCAACCGCGTGGGCCCGTTCGGTTTGCTGCAACCGATTGCCGATGCTTTGAAGCTTCTCACCAAAGAGATCATCACACCTTCCGCTGTGGCGCCTGGTTTGTTCCGCTTGGGTCCCATCATGGCCATCATGCCGGCATTGGCTGCATGGGTGGCCATTCCTTTTGGCCCTGAAGTTGCCCTCACCAATTTGAATGCAGGTTTGCTGCTCGTCATGGCCATCACCTCCATCGAGGTTTATGGCGTGATCATTGCGGGTTGGGCCTCCAACTCCAAGTACGCCTTCTTGGGTGCTTTGCGCGCGTCTGCGCAAATGGTCAGTTACGAAATTGCGATGGGCTTTTGTTTCTTGGTGGTCATCATGGTCACAGGCAGCATGAACCTCACAGAAATCGTGCTGGGTCAAGGCAAAGGTGACATGGCCAACATGGGCCTGAATTTCTTGTCTTGGAACTGGTTGCCTTTGTTCCCCATTTTCATGGTCTACCTGATCTCGGGTGTGGCTGAAACCAACCGTCACCCCTTCGACGTGGTGGAAGGTGAAGCTGAAATTGTGGCCGGTCACATGGTGGAGTACTCCGGCATGGGCTTTGCCATCTTCTTCTTGGCCGAATACGCCAGCATGTGGTTGGTGTCCATCTTGGCCGTCATCATGTTCTTGGGCGGCTGGATGCCTCCCATTGACAGCACTGTTTTCAACTTCATTCCAGGTTGGATTTGGTTAGGCATCAAGACCTTTGTGGTGGTCTCGATGTTCATTTGGATTCGCGCTACTTTCCCGCGCTTCCGTTATGACCAGATCATGCGTTTGGGTTGGAAAATTTTCATTCCAGTTACCTTGGTGTGGCTGTTGATTGTGGGCGTGTGGTTGCACTCGCCTTGGAACATTTGGAAATAACCGGGTTAAGACATGTCTACAGTGGCTGTATCCAATTTTTCGCTCAAAGACTTTCTCAAGAGCTTCATGCTGTTTGAGTTGGTCAAGGGCATGGCCTTAACGGGTCGTTACGCATTCCGTCGCAAAGTGACCCTTCAGTTTCCTGAAGAGAAGACACCTTTGTCACCACGCTTCAGGGGTTTGCATGCCCTGCGCCGTTATGAAAACGGTGAAGAGCGTTGCATCGCATGCAAACTGTGCGAGGCCGTTTGCCCTGCCATGGCCATCACCATTGAATCTGACGTGCGTGCCGATGGTTCACGCCGCACCACACGTTACGACATCGATTTGACCAAGTGCATCTTCTGCGGTTTCTGCGAAGAAAGTTGTCCCGTCGACTCCATCGTGGAAACCTCCATTCTGGAATACCACGGCGAAAAGCGCGGCGATCTGCACTACACCAAAGAGATGCTCCTGGCAGTGGGCGATCGCTATGAGAAAGACATTGCGGCTTCTAAAGCAGCAGATGCCAAGTACCGTTGATCGGCTGAATTTACAAAACTAACAAGCGACAACCCATGGACGTCAAAACTGGTTTCTTTTATCTCTTCTCGGTGGTGCTGATGTTTGCAGCCTTCCGCGTTGTGACTGCGCGCAACCCAGTGCATGCTGTGTTGTACCTGATGCTCGCATTTTCACAAGCCTCTGGTTTGTGGTTGCTCTTGCAAGCCGAGTTCTTGGCCATGACTTTGGTCTTGGTTTACTTGGGCGCCGTGATGGTGCTGTTCTTGTTTGTGGTGATGATGTTGGACATCAACTTGGACACCTTGCGAGAAGGCTTCTGGAAGCATTTCCCCTTGGCAGCCACATTGGGCGCATTGGTTGCGCTTGAAATGGCTGGCGTTTTGATGAGTGGCTTCCGCTCTTCTGAAGCGCCCAAAGTGGCCGTGGCGGTGGGGCAGTTAGCGCCCCAAATCTCCAACTCCAAGGCCTTGGGTATCTTGTTGTACACCGAGTACCTCATGCCGATTCAAGTGGCAGCTTCTATTTTGTTGGTGGCCATGATTGCCGCCATTGCCCTCACATTGCGTCAACGCAAAGACAGCAAAGCCATCAGCGCTTCCGAACAAGTTCATGTGCGCGCCAAAGACCGTTTGGTCGTGGTCAAGATGGATGTTGTCAAAGTAGGCGAAGCGCCAAAAGCACCTGAAGCAACCGAAGCCCCCGCTTTGGCCGATGCTTCCAAGGAGACCAAATAATGACATTGACACTTGGACACTATTTGTCGCTGGGCGCCATGCTGTTTGCCCTGTCGGTCATAGGTATCTTTTTGAACCGTAAGAACCTGATCGTGTTGTTGATGGCCATTGAGTTGATGCTCTTGGCGGTCAATATGAATTTTGTGGCTTTCTCTCACTTCTTGGGTGACATGCACGGACAAGTGTTCGTCTTCTTCATCCTCACAGTGGCAGCAGCCGAGTCCGCCATTGGTTTGGCCATTTTGGTGCTCTTGTTCCGCAACAAGAACAGCATCAATGTGGACGAGCTCAATTCGCTCAAGGGTTAAGAGGTTAAAAGAACATGAGCCAAACCCTCAACGCTTCAACGCTGCTTGCAGTGCCATTGGCCCCTCTGGTGGGCTCGGCGCTGGCTGGTATTTTGGGAACGCAATTCGGTGGTAACTGGATTGGTCGTCGCCTGACACACACGCTCACCATTTTGGGCGTGTTGATTGCTTTCATCTTGTCTGCTTCCACTTTGAAGAGTGTGGCGGTGGACGGTGCACGCTTTAACGAAACCCTCTACACCTGGATGACCGTTGGGGGTCTCAAAATGGAAGTGGGCTTCATGGTCGATGGCCTCACCGCCATGATGATGTGCGTTGTCACTTTCGTATCGCTGATGGTTCACTTGTACACCATCGGTTACATGGAAGAAGACGAGGGCTACAACCGTTTCTTCGCCTACATCTCATTGTTCACTTTCTCGATGTTGATGCTGGTCATGAGCAACAACATGCTGCAACTGTTCTTCGGTTGGGAAGCAGTGGGCCTGGTGTCTTACTTGTTGATCGGCTTTTGGTTCAACAAACCCACCGCCATTTTTGCCAACATGAAAGCTTTCTTGGTCAACCGCGTGGGTGACTTCGGTTTCATCTTGGGCATTGGCCTCATTGCTGCATTTGCAGGCACGCTGAATTACACAGAAGCCTTTGCCAAAGCCGCTGACCTCAGCGCGCTCACATTGCCTGGCACTTCTTGGATGCTGATCACCGTCATTTGCATCTGCTTGTTCATTGGTGCCATGGGCAAATCAGCTCAGTTCCCCTTGCACGTTTGGTTGCCAGACTCAATGGAAGGTCCTACACCTATTTCTGCATTGATTCACGCTGCGACCATGGTGACGGCGGGTATCTTCATGGTGGCCCGCATGTCACCCTTGTTTGAGTTGTCTGAAACTGCCTTGAACTTCATCATGGTGATTGGTGCCATCACGGCCTTGTTCATGGGTTTCTTGGGCATCATTCAAAACGACATCAAGCGCGTGGTGGCTTATTCCACTTTGTCTCAGTTGGGTTACATGACGGTTGCTTTGGGTGCCTCTGCCTATTCTGTCGCGGTGTTCCACCTCATGACGCACGCCTTCTTCAAAGCCTTGTTGTTCTTGGGCGCAGGCTCGGTCATCATGGGCATGCACCACAACCAAGATATCCGCTGGATGGGCGGCGTGCGCAAGTACATGCCCATCACATGGATCACGTCTTTGCTCGGTTCTTTGGCTTTGATCGGTACGCCTTTCTTCTCTGGCTTCTATTCCAAAGACAGCATCATTGAAGCCGTGGCCGAAAGCCATTTGCCTGCGGCT
>CANGCI010000165.1 GCA_947451995.1 Comamonadaceae bacterium
CGAGAGGGGGTCAATGACCGGCCACTCGTGCATGGGGTAAACCAACCAAGTAAGGGCCATGGCCAGCACAATGCGCACGCGCAAGTTCAGCGCTTTGAGTGAAAAAATAGGGGCGGCCACTAGCAGGGCCGAGATTCGCAGCATCGGCCAGAGGAGCCCATAAAAGCGCTCCAACAGTTCGGTGACTGCGATGTCCATCAGGTGAACAATCCGGGGATGCGCTGGAAAATACTGCGCGTGTAATCGACCAAGGTGGTTAACTGCCAACCACCTACCACAGCCAAGGTGATGGCCAATGCGGCCAGCTTGGGGATGAAACTGAGCGTGGCTTCATTGATGGACGTTGCAGCTTGCAAAATACCAATGGCCAAACCCACAAACAAGGCCACACCCAACAAGGGTGCGGAAATTAAAACGGTCATCCAAAGTGCTTGGCGACCCAGGTCAACAACGGTGGCGGTGTCCATGTGTAAGCTCCAAATTCAGGTGGCAAAGCTGGCGGCCAGCGATCCAAGGATCAAGCTCCAACCATCGACCAACACAAACAACATCAGTTTGAAGGGCATCGAGATCATCATGGGCGACAACATCATCATGCCCATGGACATGAGCACGCTGGCCACAATCAGGTCAATCACCACGAAGGGGATGTAAATCAGGAAGCCAATGGTGAACGCGCTTTTGAGTTCAGACGTGATGAAGGCGGGCACCAAAGTGGAGAAGGGCACAGCCGCTGCATTGACGGGCTCGCCTTTGTTGGCCATTTGCATGAAAAGACCAATGTCGTCTTCGCGTGTTTGCTTCATCATGAAGTTGCGCAAGGGTTCTTCGGCTGCAGCCAAAGCTTTGTCAAAGGCCATGCCTTTTTGCATGTAGGGCACCAAGGCATTGGTGTACACATCGTTCAAAACGGGCGACATGATGAACAAGGTGAGGAACAAAGACAAACCCACCAAGACCGTGTTGGGGGGTGTTTGGCCAGTGCCCAGCGCTTGGCGCAAGATGGACAACACAATGATGATGCGCACAAAGGCCGTCATCATGAGCAGGAACGAGGGCAGCAGCGTGAGCGATGTCATCAAGGCCAACAGTTGCAGCGACAAGCTGTACTGTTGTTGGCCTTTGGGGCCGCCCGTGACGTTCAGCATGGGAATGCCCTGCGCTGAAGCGGCAAAAGGAAATGCCAACATGGCCAATGCAAGGATGCAGCTGGCCAAGACGATCGGTTGTTTGAGTAATTTACGCAGCATGAGCGTCTCCGGGGGCAGACAAGCTTGCGCTGAGTTCGCTCAGTTCATTCTGCAAAGAGGATGGGGGTTGGGCAACGCCTTCAGACCATTGGGCCAAGGCGGAGATTTGGGAGGCCGTGATGCCCACCATGACCTCGTGTTCGCCAACGCGAACCAAGGCAATTTTTTGTCGAGGACCGACGCTGACAGATTCCAAGATTTGCAATCTGCGGCCAGCGTTTTGGCTGTTCATGCGAGACTGTAAACGGCGCAGTGCCCACAACAGCGCAGCCATCAAAGCCAGCACCAAGGCAAAGCTGCCGAACATCCGAAACAGGTCGGCGCTACCAAAGCCGGGTGCCATGTGGTCCTCTTTTCTGTGTGTCTAAAGAGAGGAGTTTATAAGTTCTTCATGCGTTCTGACGCGGGCGCCACACGCGTGAGGCGAACGCCGTAACGGTCATTGACCAAAACGATCTCGCCTTGGGCCACCACCGTGTTGTTGACCAACAGGTCGAGAGGCTCGCCTGCGATGCGATCGAGTTCGACCACACTGCCTTGGGTGAGTCGCATCAGATCGCGAATTTTGATCATGGCACGGCCCACTTCAATGGACAGCGTGACGCTGATATTTTGAAGGACTTCAGGATTGATTTGGCGTTGGGCCGCTTCGTTTTCGATGGCGGCGTCGGTTTGTGTATCGGTCATGTCGTTTTCCTGAAAATTTATTGCATACCGGGAATGCAAGCCCGCTCAATTTGCACGGCGGTTTGTGCGCCAATGGTGCCCACTTGGACATCAAATGCAGGCAAGCCGTTGACCAACAAACGGGCCAGGTCGGGCTTCTTGAAGAAGAGCACATCGCCTTCTTTCATGGCTTCAATTTCACCAAATGAAGATTCAATGCTACCCAACAAGACCCGAGCTTCCAAGCTGGCGCTGTCAACAGCTTCTTCCAGCTCTTCGCGCCATTGTTTGTCGGACTCGTCGTTGCCATCGCCGGACTGAACGCGGCTGCGCAACAATTCGCGAATGGGTTTGAGCGAGGCATACGGGTACACGAGGTCAATGAAGCCTTGTGCGTCCATGTTGCCTTCGGCTTCAAAGCGCGTGAGGATGACCAGGTCATTCTCGTCGGCGATTTGGGCAAACTGGGGGTTGATTTCAGAGCTGACCAATTCAAAGTCAACGGGCAATACGGCCGACCATGCATCTTTGAGTGATTTGAAGAAGACTTCCAAAATCATGTTGATGATGCGTGACTCGGTGGGCGTGAACAAACGGCCGGGTGGCAAGTTGCCAACGCCTTTGCCAAAGCCACCAAAGAAACTGTCGAGTGAGCTGAAGACCACCGTGGGGTCAATCACCACAATGGAGTTGCCGCGCAAGGGGTTCATGCGAACCACGTTGACCGACAAGGGGGCTTTCAAGCTTTTGAGGTAGTCGCCAAAGCGAACAATTTCAACCTGGTTGGGATTGACCTTGGGGCTGGTGCGCAGCATCTCGACCAAGCCCAAACGAAAGGTGCGAATGAAGCGCTCGTTGATCATGTCGATCGAGGTGATGTTCACCCCCAAGCTGCTGTCTTCGCTGGCCAGGTCGTGTTTCTTCACCCGTGCGGCGGTGTTGAAGCCAGTGTCGACTGGAATCGAGCCATCCATCACGCCTTCTGCCAATGCAGAAAGTTCGTCAGGTGTTAATAAAGAAGTGGCCATGAAACTCTAAACAATAAATAAGTTGATGCGAACAGGTCTGGGACAACTTATTGCACGATGAAGTTGGTGAAGTGAATTTCTTCAATGCCACCGAAGTCTTCGTATTTTTCAAGCAAGGTGTTGATGGCATCGCGAATTTTGGCGGCCAACTCTTTGCGGAAATCGGGTTTGACCAAGTCGGCATCGGTGGTGAGACGCATCACGTCCATCACGGCTGATCGAATGGCAAAGTCATGCTTCTTCACGTTTTCAAAAACGCGGTCGTCGTAATGGGTCATGACGGCAATTTGCACAGACATCACTTTTTTGGAGCCACTCACATTGACCAAGAACTCGCGTTCAATTTGCATGTAGGTGTATTCAAAACGTGTGAGTTCAGGCGAATCTTTGGCTTTCTTGGAAGGTTTGCCATCGCCTTTTTTGTCGCCATGGCCGTCCCCGTGTCCACCACCATGGCCATCGGCTGCTTCTGCCGCAGCTTCAGGATCAACAGGGGGTTTGGGGTTGAAGTAGCCTGTGAAAAACAAGGTTCCCAGCACGATGCCCACGATGAGCACGATCAAGCCCACCACACCGCCAATGATCAGGACGATCGGTTTCTTCTTTTTCGGCTCTTCCGCGACGACTTCTTCTTCTGGAGCTGCTGTGGCCATAGGTCACCTCTATATAAACAAGTTCACTCTGTATTTCACAGAGTTTCAATTAACTGATCAAGCCAGTGTGTCCCAAGCATCGTTCGATCGGAGATCTTTGATGCGAGATTCAGTGGCTGCGACTTCCGTCACTGTGGCATTGACTGTATTGTCAGAGCCGTTGTTTTGACGTGGTGTCGAGTTTCCGCCAGATCCACGCTGGTTTTCACTGTTCACCCAGACATTAGCAACTGTCATGCCTGATTGTGACAAACTGTCCTTGAGCTTGGGCATGCCCTGGGCAATCAGCTCACGGGTCAGCAGGTTGTCGGTTTTGAAAACGGCGTCCAAACCGCTGGCGTTCATGTCCAGCTCAACGTCAATTTTGCCCAAGTGGGCGGGGTTGAGTTTAAGTTGGAGTTTCCATTCGCCTTTTTCAAGCTGGTCTTGGAGTCGCTCAGCCATGGCTTTGCCCAGTTTGTCGGCCATGTCTTGAATTTGGGCGGCACGGTCGGTCATGCCGGGGTTGGCCAGCGCTGCGCTGGTGGCGGCTGCGCCCAAAGCGCCAGTGCTGGCTGTGTTGCGACCCGAATCGGGGTTCACAAAGCCACTGTTGTTTTGGTCTTGGAGGGCGTCCAAGGCCGACATGATGTTGGGGTCGTCTGCGCCCAAGTCCAGCAAGACTTCCTTGCCATCACCGCCTTGACCTTTGCTGTTCAGCAGGTTGGCCGTGAGTTGGCCCCAAGCCGCAGCTTGATCGGTGCCATTGAGCTGGGCCAATTGGCGGGTCATGCTTTCCCAGGCGGGAACCATGCGCATGCGCATGGCGTCCAAGGGGCCCATTTCGGGGGCTATTTCAGCCAACTGGTCCACGCTGCCCATGGCTTGTGAGGGGGCGGCGTTCATGCCACCCAGGGCTTGGAGCACGCCGGTTGCGCCAGCGGCTTGCATCAAAGCGTTGACGTCAGATGCCTTGGGGGTGGTCGCTGATAAATGAGGTGCTTGCGCCCACAGGGGCGTAGCCACTTGGTCGGAAATGGCCAAGCTGTTGGGGTGGGCTTGAATCCAGCCCAACGTGGCGGCACTGGGCATCAAGGTCAGCGTGTTGGCCTCGCCTGTAGGGGGTGTTGGAATGGCTGGGGCTGTGGACACAGGGGGTGTCATCAAAGGATTGGTTGGGAATCCCAGCAAGCCCATGTTGGCGCCATTCAAAGTGGCGGGATCTGTGGCCAAGGCTGTTGTTGCATCGGTGCTTGTGCCGAGATCGCCAAACAAGGCTTGCACCGCCGATTCGCTCAGACCTTGCGCCCGCGCAAATTGGGCCAGGCTGTTGGGGTCGGGCAGGGGTGAAGCCGCGGTGATGACTGAAAACTGGTTGCCTAAATTGAGCGTTTGCAGGGCTGCCGTGGTGGCATCTGTGGCCTCGCCAGTGGCGGTTCCGGCAAGCTCTTGCCGCTCGCCCTTGGCCATCAGGTCGCGCATGACCCCCGCAAATTCCTGCCCATTCATGGGCTTGGCGAGGTTGGGGTCGAGCCCCCCCGAACCGCTGGAAGCCCCTACTGACGTGGGGTTCGAGACAGGTGCGGTCAAAAAGTTGAGGTTGGCGTCCATGGTATTTCCATCTTCAGTTTGATGTTTCAACCCCGGTTTTGAGGCCGGGTACACCTTGTATTAGCA
>CANGCI010000166.1 GCA_947451995.1 Comamonadaceae bacterium
CGCGAGATTTGTAAAACTGCGCAGCGCCCTTCAATGCCAAGTTGTTGGACTCGGTGGCACCACTGGTCCACACAATTTCGCGGGGGTCGGCACCAATGAGGTCGGCCACGTCTTTGCGGGCTTTCTCGACGGCCTCTTCTGCTTCCCAACCCCAAGCGTGGCTGCGTGAAGCGGGATTGCCAAAGTGCTCACGCAACCAAGGAATCATGGCATCGACGACGCGTGGATCACAAGGATTGGTGGCGCTGTAGTCGAGGTAAATGGGGAAATGAGGTGTGCTGTTCATGCTTGAAAACTTCTCAAGATTTCATCAAAGTGTTGCCCAAGGCAAACACGGAATTGGGGGCATTGACGCGCACCGGCTGAACCACTGGCATGGCCGAGATGGCGCGCTTGATGGCGGGCTTGTCTTCAATGGTGTGGCCTGCGGCCAATTGGTCATCGACCAATTTTTGCAGATTGACCGAATCCAAAAACTCAACCATGCGGGAGTTCAGGGAGGCCCACAAATCGTGGGTCATGCAACGGCCAGTGCTGCCGTGGCAGTTTTCTTTACCGCCGCAATGTGTGGCATCGATGGGCTCGTCCACCGACAAAATGATGTCGGCAACGGTAATGTCAGAAGCTTTTTTGGCAAGGGTATAACCACCGCCAGGACCGCGGGTGGATTCGACCAATTGATGGCGACGCAACTTACCGAACAACTGCTCAAGGTAAGACAAAGAGATTTCTTGGCGCTGGCTGATGGCAGCCAAAGTGACCGGGCCTGAATGCTGTCGCAGGGCCAAATCGATCATGGCGGTGACCGCAAATCGACCTTTGGTGGTGAGGCGCATGGCTAGATCCTAGGTTGTTGACTAATTCGCTCGACTATAGCAGAACTTGAGCGGAATAGTAGGAATACGATTTGAAGGTCTTTATGGCCATGGGGGCAACCGCCCCACGCCCATTTCGGGCTCTGCTTCAGGCTTTCAGCACCACCACGTTGTCGGTTCCTGGTGCCCCAAAAGCTTGCGCCTTGAGCATCTGCAGCTGGTCTCGCACCTGGGCCGCCTTCTCGAAATCGAGGTTTTTGGCGTGTTCCATCATCTGCTTCTCGAGTTGCTTGATGGCTTTGGAGATGTCCTTCTCGCTCATCTCCTCCACTTTGGCCCGCTGAACGGCGGCCAACTCTAAGCGTTCGGCTTCTTTGCCCGCCTTCTCGCTGTACACACCATCAATCAGGTCGCGCACTTGCTTCACGATGCTGCGCGGCGTGATGCCCATGGCTTCGTTGTGGGCCAGTTGCTTGGTGCGGCGGCGCTCGGTTTCGCCGATGGCGCGGTTCATGGAATCGGTCATGCGATCGGCATAAAGAATAGCCCGGCCATGGAGGTTTCGCGCTGCACGGCCAATGGTTTGGATCAAGCTGCGTTCTGAGCGCAAGAAGCCTTCTTTGTCGGCGTCCAAAATGGCCACCAAAGACACCTCGGGGATGTCCAAACCTTCGCGCAACAAATTGATGCCCACCAACACATCGAAAGTGCCAAGGCGCAGGTCGCGCAAAATTTCAACGCGCTCCACAGTGTCTACGTCGGAGTGCAGGTAACGAACCTTCACACCGTTGTCAGACAAGTAATCAGTCAGCTGCTCGGCCATGCGTTTGGTCAGTGTGGTGATGAGCACGCGCTCGTGCTTTTCAACGCGGATGCGAATTTCTTGCAGCACATCGTCCACTTGGTGAATGGCAGGTCGCACTTCCACTTGCGGGTCAACCAAACCTGTGGGCCGAACCACCTGCTCCACCACTTTGCCGGCATGCGTTTTTTCGTAATCGGCTGGTGTGGCTGATACAAAAATGCATTGGCGCATTTTGGTTTCAAACTCTTCAAATTTAAGCGGCCGATTGTCCAGCGCACTGGGCAACCTGAAGCCATATTCCACCAGCGTGGTTTTGCGTGCGCGGTCGCCGTTGTACATGGCGTTGAGCTGACCAATCATTTGGTGGCTCTCATCCAAGAACATGATGGAATCTAAAGGCATGTAGTCGGTCAGGGTACTGGGTGCAGCACCGGGTTCTGCACCCGACAAATGACGGGTGTAGTTTTCAATGCCTTTGCAATGACCCACTTCGCTGAGCATTTCCAAATCAAAGCGTGTGCGTTGCTCTAGTCGCTGTGCTTCCACCAATTTGCCCATGCCCACCAGCTGTTGAAGGCGCTCGGCCAATTCAACTTTGATGGTTTCCACCGCAGCCAAAACTTTGTCGCGCGGTGTGACGTAGTGGCTGGAAGGATAGACGGTGAAGCGGGGAATTTTTTGACGGATTCGGCCTGTCAGTGGGTCAAACAATTGCAGGCTTTCAACTTCGTCGTCAAACAACTCAATGCGCACCGCCAACTCAGAATGCTCGGCGGGAAACACATCGATGGTGTCGCCTCGCACACGAAACTTGCCGCGGCTAAAGTCTTGGTCATTGCGCATGTATTGCATGCGAATGAGTTGAGAGATCACATCGCGCTGCCCCACTTTATCGCCGGTGCGCAATGTCATGATCATGCGGTGATAACTCTCGGGCTCACCAATGCCGTAAATGGCCGACACGGTGGCCACGATGACCACGTCGCGACGTTCCATCAAACTCTTGGTACAAGACAAGCGCATCTGCTCAATGTGCTCATTGATGGCCGAGTCTTTTTCAATGAACAAATCGCGCTGAGGTACGTAGGCTTCGGGCTGGTAGTAGTCGTAATAGCTGACGAAATACTCCACGGCGTTTTTAGGAAAGAACTCTCTAAATTCTGAGTACAGCTGTGCGGCTAAGGTTTTGTTGGGCGCGAAAACAATGGCGGGTTTGCCCATTTGGGCTATCACATTGGCCATGGTGAAAGTCTTGCCAGAGCCCGTCACGCCCAGCAAGGTTTGAAACACTTCGCCGTCATTCAGCCCCTCCACCAAACCTTCGATGGCGGTGGGTTGATCGCCCGCTGGCGGATAGGGTTGGTACAACTCAAAGGGCGAGCCCTCGTAATGCACAAATTTGCCTTCAGGTGCCACATGCGGCACGGCTTCGAGGACGGGTTCAAAAGAATCGGGTGAGACGGCCATGGAACTTCTTGAGATGGGTCAATTTGGGGCGAAAAATGGAAGAAAGAGCCGTTAAAATTAGGGGCAACCCTAAAGCCTAACCTAGGTTTGGGATTTCTGCCATCAGCAACCTCCTTATCAAGGACTTTTTTCATGTCTCTGTTTACCGCCGTCGAAATGGCCCCCCGCGACCCCATCTTGGGTTTGAACGAACAATTTGCAGCCGACACCAACCCCAACAAAGTGAACTTGGGTGTGGGCGTTTATTTCGACGACAACGGCAAACTCCCCTTGCTCGAGTGCGTGCAAGCTGCTGAAAAAGCCATGATGGACAAACCCAGCGCCCGTGGCTACCTGCCCATCGACGGCATTGCCGCCTACGACGCCGCTGTGAAAAGCCTGGTGTTTGGTGCCGACAGCGAACCCGTCAAGTCCGGTCGCGTGGCCACCGTGCAAGGCATTGGCGGTACCGGCGGCCTCAAAATTGGCGCCGACTTCCTGAAAAAAGTCAGCCCCAACGCCAAGGTTTTGATTTCTGACCCCAGCTGGGAAAACCACCGCGCGCTGTTTGCCAACGCGGGCTTCCAAGTTGACACCTACGCTTACTATGATGCCGAAAAACGCGGCGTCAACTTTGACGGCATGTTGGCCAGCCTCAACGCAGCTGCGGCTGGCACCATCGTGGTGTTGCACGCTTGCTGCCACAACCCCACCGGTTATGACATCACTGCCGCACAGTGGGATCAAGTGATTGCAGTTGTCAAAGCCAAAAACCTCACCGCCTTTTTGGACATGGCCTACCAAGGCTTTGGCCACGGCATTGCCGAAGATGGCGCTGTCATTGGCAAGTTTGTGGCCGCCGGCCTCAACTTCTTTGTGTCCACTTCTTTCTCCAAGAGCTTCAGCTTGTACGGCGAGCGCGTCGGTGCTTTGTCTGTGGTCTGCGCTGACAAAGAAGAATGCGGCCGTGTACTGAGCCAATTGAAAATTGTGATCCGCACCAACTACTCCAACCCGCCCATTCACGGTGGCGCGGTGGTGGCGGCTGTGTTGGCCAACCCCGAGTGGCGTGCCACTTGGGAAAAAGAACTGGCTGAAATGCGCGTTCGCATCAAAGCAATGCGCCAAAAATTGGTGGACGGCTTGAAAGCTGCTGGCGTGAAGCAAGACATGAGCTTCATCACCACCCAAATCGGCATGTTCAGCTACTCTGGCCTGACCAAAGACCAAATGGTTCGTTTGCGCTCTGAGTTCGGCGTTTACGGCACCGACACAGGCCGCATGTGCGTGGCCGCGTTGAACAGCAAAAACATCGACTACGTTTGCCAGGCCATTGCCAAGGTGATCTAAAGGTCCTTTTTTGTGAACCTGAATGTCGCGCATTCAATTCAATTTAGATGCGCGACTCCACTTTCCATGCATCACAACTGCTATATTGCTGCAGTGCAACAATTTAAGGTGATTTAGCCATGCTCTACCAAATCTACGAAACTCAGCGTTCCATCATGGAGCCTTTTGCAGACTTGGCTCAGGCTGCCGCCAAGATGTACAGCAACCCGCTGAACCCCATGGGCAATTCGCCTTTGGCACAGCGCGTGTCAGCAAGCTACGAGTTGATGCACCGTTTGGGCAAGGACTATGTCAAACCAGAGTTTGGCCTGCGCACGGTTCAAGTGGGCAAGGTGGATGTGGCCATTCACGAGCGCGTCGAAATTGACAAGGCTTTTTGCGAATTGCGCCGTTTCAAGCGCTTCACGGATGATGCCCCCACCCTTAGCGCCCTCAAAAAACAACCTGCTGTTTTGATCGTTGCGCCTTTGTCTGGCCACTACGCCACCCTCCTGCGCGACACCGTCAAAACCATGCTCAAAGACCACAAGGTCTACATCACCGATTGGAAAAATGCTCGCTTGGTGCCTTTGGCTGATGGCGAATTCCATTTGGACGACTATGTGAACTACGTGCAAGAGTTCATTCGCCATGTGCAAGGCGTGTATGGCAACTGCCACGTGGTCAGCGTGTGTCAGCCAACTGTGCCTGTTTTGGCAGCCGTTTCCTTGATGGCCTCGCGTGGCGAGAAAACACCTTTGTCCATGACCATGATGGGCGGCCCCATTGATGCGCGCAAGTCGCCCACCGCGGTCAA
>CANGCI010000167.1 GCA_947451995.1 Comamonadaceae bacterium
ATCACCGTGGAGAGTTGCAAAAGGGGCGTGGCTTCAGCCCCCTGAACTTGCACCACGCGTGCATCCACGCGCCTGAAATTGGGGTTGGGCGTGACTTGCACCGACAAGTTCACTTGCAAATTCAGCTGGGCTTGAGGGCAGGCCACTTGGCTCTCGCCAAGGGGCGGCACTTGGCGCGACAAGCGCAAGCGGCTGAATTCGTTTTCTGCGCAAATTTGAGCCAACCATTGTGTGGATTGACGCGAGGCGTTGCGGGTGAGGGCGTCGGTGGACCGCAGTCCTGCCATCAAAGCAATGGCCACAATGCCCAAGGCCACCAAGACTTCAATCAAGGTAAAGCCGGCTTGGGCGCGTGCTGGGTCAGAGGCGCGAAGTGTGACTTTGCGAACTTGCGTCATGGCGCCACTCGCTTCACTTTGAATGGCTGCAGGCCATCCGTGCTGACCCACAGTTGCCGGTCATTGGCGCGCAACAGCACGCTTTGCGGACCAATGATGGGATCGGGGCCCAACACCACCACAGCGGCGGCGTCCACTTGCGTTTGCGGTGACAACCACTCGCTTGGCAAGGTGTTCGGGGGTAAACCTTCAAACACAAACCCTGTTGCATTTGTATTTGAGTTGGGGGCTGAGGTCAGCGCGGCAGGATGCCATTTGACCGGCATGCCACTGGCACGCGACCTGGCACGTGCAGATTCAAACAATGCCGCCAAACGTTCTGCATCACGCTCTAAAACTGTTTCCGCAGAGTCACGCAAGGTGAAACTGACTGCGGCCGTGCCAATGGCAATCAGCGCGATCACCACCAACAACTCGATCAAGGTAAAACCCAAGGCAGCACGTGCGCGTGACTGGGCGCGCACGCGTGCTTGCGAAAGCGCATGGCTTGTCGCAGCGGGGTGCAAGTTGGACTTATTGCCAGCTGCCGATGTCGGCATTCACGCCCTCACCACCCGATTGACCATCTGCGCCCCATGACATCACATCCACTTCGCCTTTGAGGCCAGGGTTGAGGTACTGGTAAGGGCGGCCCCAGGGGTCGGCAGGCAACTTGTCCAAATAGCTTTTCCAGTTGGTGGGCACGGGCTCGGCGGTGGGTTTGGTCACCAGCGCTTGCAGGCCTTGCTCGGCGCTTGGAAAGCGTTGGTTGTCGAGCTTGTAAAGTTTGAGGGCCTGCACCAAATTGCCAACGTCGGTGCGGGCTGCGGTGATGCGGGCATCGTCTGCGCGGCCTAGCACATTGGGCACCACCAAGGCGGCCAAAATGCCAATGATGGCCAAGACCACCATCAACTCAATCAAGGTAAAGCCGCGCTGTTTGCGTGCGGCTTGGTTGGAATTTTCGGGGGTCGATTTCATGGCGCAAAGTCTCTCTGCAATTTCTGACACTTCTCCATCATAATCGCCCCATGTTGCAAGTCCTACGCACCCCCACCAAATCCATGGCGCCCGCACTGTGTGCCTTGGGCTTGGGTGCGTTGGCGGCTTATGGGGCCGTCAGTTGGTTTTTGCAAATTCAAAGCCTATCGGCACCGGTGTCGATGGCGCCTGTCGCGCAAAACAACACGGCTGCCATGGCGGGTCTCCCTGTCGATTCAGGGCGTGTGGCGCAAGCCTTGGGCGCGCCTGCGCCAGTGGATGCACAAAGTGGCTCAGCTGCTGTGGCGTCTCACCAATGGGCTTTGATGGGCGTGGTGGCTGGCGCCTCTGGCAAAGGCAGCGCTTTGTTGGCTGTGGATGGCCAAGCCCCTAAAGCCTATTTGCCGGGACAAGTGGTTGCGCCCGGTTGGGTCTTGCATTCGGTAGGCCATCGCTTGGCCCGCTTGGCGCCCGAAGGCCAAGCCGAAGCCAGCGTCACCCTCGAATTGCCCAAGTTGGGACAGTAAGCCCCCGCTGGTGGCATTGAAAGCTTGCCGCGTTTATTGCTGCAAGAACATCCGGTACACCGGGTTGTGGGTTTCTTCCACGTACGGATAGCCCAAGGTGCTCAAGAATTTTTCAAACGCTTTGTCGTCTTTGTCGGGCACTTGCAAGCCCACCAAAATGCGGCCGTAATCGGCACCTTGGTTGCGGTAGTGGAACAAACTGATGTTCCATCCGGGCCGCATCAAATTCAAAAACTTCAGCAATGCTCCAGGGCGCTCTGGAAACACAAAACGCATCAGACGCTCGTTTTGTGCCAAGCTGGAGTGACCGCCCACCATGTGGCGAATGTGCTCTTTGGCCAAATCGTCGTGCGTCAAATCGATGTTCTCAAAGCCATGCTTTTTGAAGTTGTTGGAGATCTTGGTGCTCTCGCCAGCGCCTTGCGTGGTGAGGCCCACAAACACGTGCGCTTTGGCGGCATCGCTGATGCGGTAGTTGAACTCGGTGACGTTGCGAGGACCACCTGGCAAGTTGCCAATCAATTCGCAAAAGCGCTTGAAACTACCGCGTTCTTCCGGAATGGTGACCGCAAAAATGGCTTCACGTTCTTCACCCACTTCGGCGCGTTCGGCCACGAAGCGCAAGCGGTCAAAGTTCATGTTGGCGCCGCACAAAATGGCGGCATACGTCTCGCCTTTGGTTTTGTGTTTGGCCACGTATTGCTTGATGGCCGCTACGGCCAATGCGCCTGCGGGTTCCACAATGGAGCGTGTGTCAACGAACACATCTTTGATGGCCGCACACACTGAGTCGGTGTCAACGGTCATGAACTCATCCACCAAACCGCGCGTGACACGGAAAGTTTCTTCGCCCACCAATTTCACGGCGGTGCCATCAGAAAACAAACCGACATCGTCCAAGGTGACGCGCTTCTTGGCGCCAACCGATTGAATCATGGCGTCGGAGTCGTTCATTTGCACGCCAATGACTTTGATTTCGGGGCGCACGGCCTTGATGTAATTGGCCACGCCAGAGATCAAGCCACCGCCGCCAATGGCCACAAACACCGCATCCAAACGGCCTTGATGCTGGCGCAAGATTTCCATGGCAATGGTGCCTTGACCGGCAATCACTTCGGGATCGTCAAAGGGGTGTACAAAGGTCATGCCCATTTTTTTCTCAAGCATGGATGCATGCTTGAAGGCATCCGAATAGCTGTCACCCACCAGCACCACTTCGCCGCCCAAGGCGCGTACCGCATCAATCTTCACTTGGGGCGTGGTGGTGGGCATCACGATCACAGCACGGCAACCCAATTTGCTGGCACCCAAGGCAACGCCTTGTGCGTGGTTGCCAGCAGAGGCGCAAATCACGCCTTTCTTCAACTGCGCAGGTGTGAGGTGCGCCATCTTGTTGTAGGCGCCGCGCAGCTTGAAGCTGTGCACCGGTTGCTGGTCTTCGCGCTTGAGCAAGACCGAGTTTTGCAGACGTTTGCTGAGGTTTTTGGCGATTTCAAGGCCTGACTCTGTGGCCACGTCGTAGACGCGCGCATTCAGAATTTTTTTCAGGTAATCAGCCGGTTTGAGATTTTTCGCAGTCATCCCTGAATGATACGGGCGAAAAAAATGCCCCAAGCCTTGCGACTTGGGGCAAATCCACCTTTTCGGAGGGTGGAGGAGACAAAGGGTCCGGGCTTTTTAGGAGGCAATTCAACTAAAAAAGCACGACTGTTCGAAATTCTACATAAAAATTGCTGCGGTGCAACACTTTTGCAAAAGCTTTACGATCGCAGCCTGGAAAATATTCAAACATCAGAAGCGAAAGAAGAATCCAACATGGAATGCACAGTCAGCTGGACCGGCGCAAGCGGCACGCGCTCAGGCATGGGTTTTGTGGCCGAAACTGGCAGCGGCCACGTCTTGATGATGGACGGCGCACCCGATGCCGCCAAGCCTGAAAACGGCGGTCAAAACTTGGCGCCTCGCCCCATGGAAACCGTGTTGGCGGGGACCGGTGGTTGCACAGCCTATGACGTGGTCTTGATTTTGAAACGCGGCCGCCACGACGTGCGTGGCTGCTCTGTGAAGTTAACGTCTGAGCGCGCTGACACAGACCCCAAGGTCTTCACCAAGATTCACATGCATTTCACGGTCACTGGCAAAGGCATTCCTGCATCGGCCATTGAGCGCGCCGTGGCCATGAGCCACGACAAATACTGCTCGGCCAGCATCATGTTGGCCAAAACGGCCGAAATCACCACCAGCTTTGATTTGGTTGAAGCTTGATTACACGTGGTGCGCCACGGTGGTCATCACCTTGGCGGCTGCGCCCATCATGCGTTTGACAGGTTCGGGCAATTCCACAGCGCCTGACTTTTGCGCCATGCGTGCATGGGCTACTTCGTCAGTTTTCATTTGGGCGACGATGGCTCTGGAGGCCAAATCATTGGCCGGCAGATGCGTCATGTGGCTGGCCAGATGGGCTTCTACTTGGTTTTCTGTTTCGACCACAAAGCCCAAGCTGAGCTTGTCACCCCCCAATTTGCCCGCGCCATAGCCAATGGCAAAAGCGCCGGCATACCAAAGCGGGTTGAGCAGAGAAGGGCGGCTGTTGAGTTGTTCTAAGCGCTCAGCAGTCCAAGCCAGGTGATCGGTTTCTTCGCGACAAGCGGCATCGAGCTTGGCGCGCAAAGCTGAATTCTTGGTGGCCAGGGCTTGTCCCGTATAGAGGGCCTGTGCGCACACTTCCCCGACATGGTTGACGCGCATCAGGGCCGCTGACAAAGACTTCTCAGCCTCTGTGAGCTCGGGCGTGGCCTCTTGGGCAGAGAGGGCGCCGTCTTGTTGCGGAATGAGGCGGGCTGTTGCTTTAGGCGTAGGGCGCGCGGCTCGAGGGGTGGCAAACAAGGTGCGCAGGGCGCTGTCGGCGGCAAAAATCAAAGCATCGGCATTCATAAGGGGAAGTTTAGCCCGCTTGTTGTTACGAAGCAACAAAAAGCCCTGCTTTGGGTGGATATTCTTTGCGAATTGGTCTGACCTCTGGTGGAATACACACAACTTCCCTAACGGAGGTTGGCTCAGGGTTTCGGTGGTTTGCGAATCCGTAGACACTAGAACTGGGGCCCTTGTTAAACCTTGGAGAACTTCTCAAATGAAAAAATCCCTCGTAGCTTTGGCTGTTTTGGCCGCTTCTGGCGCCGCTATGGCCCAATCTTCTGTCACATTGTTCGGCGTGGTTGACGC
>CANGCI010000168.1 GCA_947451995.1 Comamonadaceae bacterium
AAGGTTTGGTGCTGGGGCTGGTGCTCGGTGTGCCACTCATTGCATTGATTTTGTGGTTAATGCAAGCAGGCGGCGTTTATTGGTGGCTCTGGACTTGGTGTGCCTTGGTCTTTTGGCAATTGTTTTTAATGGCCATTGCCCCCAATGTGATCATGCCATTGTTCAATAAGTTCACGCCGCTTGAAGACGATGTCTTGAAGGCACGTGTTAATGGCCTGATGCAGCGTGCAGGTTTTACCGCAAAAGGTTTTTTTGTTATGGATGGCAGTAAGCGGTCGGCTCATTCCAATGCCTTCTTCGCAGGCTTTGGTGCCAGCAAACGTGTGGTGTTTTTTGACACCTTGCTCAAGCAACTGTCGCCCTCTGAAATGGAGGCTGTGCTGGCGCATGAGTTGGGGCATTTCAAACACCGGCACATTGTGAAGATGATGGCCACCAGTTTTGTAACGACCCTGTTGGGACTGGCCGTTTTAGGTTTTGCGTCTCAGCAAGTTTGGTTTTACACAGGATTGGGTGTCATGCCGAATTTGAATTCAGGCAATGAAGCTGTGGCCCTGCTGCTCTTCATGTTGGTGGTTCCAGTCTTCACATTTTTACTGGCTCCGCTGTCTTCTTGGCGCTCAAGGGTGCAAGAGTACGAAGCGGATGCCTATGCGGTTTCACAAACACCTGCGGCTGATTTGAAGTCAGCCTTGCTCAAGCTCTATCAAGACAATGCCTCTACATTGACGCCAGACCCTCTTTATGTGACGTTTTATTACTCTCACCCGCCGGCCAGTTTGCGATTGGCTCGCATGCAAGATGCGTAAACTCCATCAGCGCACACACACCAAAACCAAGGTGGCACAAGCCTTGGCGGCTTCAACACAAGATGCCCTCAACTTGGGCTTGGTGGTGGCAACACATGGCCGGCATTGTGTTGTGGAGTTGGACGATGGCGCTCGCATCATTTGCCATCCGCGAGGTAAAAAAAGTCAGGCAGTCGTGGGGGATCATGTCAGGTGGCAAGCCGCGGCGGATGAAGGCACGATTGAAAGTGTCATGGAACGAAAGAATCTGTTCTATCGCAGGGATGAAGTGCGAACCAAATCCTTTGCAGCGAACCTTGATCAGGTCTTGATCTTGTTAGCGGCAGAACCTGAATTTTCTGAAACCCAATTGTCTAGAGCCTTGATTGCGGCCGAGGCTGAGCACATCAAGCCTTTGATTGTTCTGAATAAAAGTGATTTAGGTGAAGCTTTCACGCAAGCTTGGCAGAGATTGACGGCTTACCGCCAAATGGGTTACACCGTCATGCCTTTGCAGTTGAAGACATCCAACGAAACCAATGACTCATTGCAGCTTTTGCAAGCAGAGATGGCGGGCAAAACAAGCTTGATATTAGGCCCTTCTGGCGCTGGCAAAAGTACCTTGGTGAATGCCTTGGTTCCCAATGCGCGTGCGTTGACCGGGGAGATTTCGCAAGCGCTGAATTCTGGCAAGCACACCACCACCAGCACCTCGCTTTACTGGGTGGGTGACAGACCCGCTAGCCTGCAAAAAGAGAATACCGGAACTGCCATCATTGACTCGCCAGGATTTCAAGAGTTTGGTTTGCAGCATATTCCTCAAAATCAATTAGCCTCTTGCATGCTTGATTTAAAGCCATTTATTTCGACTTGCAAGTTCTACAACTGCACGCATTTGCATGAGCCAGGTTGCGGTGTTTTGGCTGCCTTGCAAAAGGATGAGTCACTGGCGCTTCAGCCAACCGAGGTGAGTACCCGGCGTCACCGAATTTATGCCCAGCTGTTCGAAGAGCTAGGTCAGCAGCGTTGGTAAAAGTTGGGGCAACTTAGCCCAGCAGGTTGGCCAATGACAGCAAGGCCACCAACACCAACCACATGATCACGGTACGCCAGACCAATCCGACAACCTGCGCAAAATGTGAAAGTTCCGGGGGGCGACCCGGTGTGCTGCTGCTCCCTGGCGAATCGGGTTGCAATGCGGCGCCGCCCAATTGCACATTGATAGCACCTGACGTTGCTGCCAAGATGACCCCATCGTTGTCATCTGGAAACTTTTCGGAATGGTGACGCCATCCATCCATTGCATCCTCAAAACTGCCCATGATGGCAAAGCCCATGGCCGTCGCTCTGGAAGGAAGCCAATCGATGGCATGCCAAGCTTCGTGTGACACTGACTTCAAAGCGTCACTGATCCAATGGGTTTGGGCGGGATTGCCAGCGATGGACTGTTGCGACAAGCTGGCGGCTGACTCACTGTAGCGTTTTGCAAATTCAGAAATGCGGTAGACCACTGCGCCTACTGGCCCCAAGCCTATGACCGATAGCAATGCATAGCTAAAGAAAACGCCAAAGACGTGACGGTGTGCAGACAAAATAGAGTGTTCAATGACATGCCGCACAATTTCATTGCGAGGCAGTTCATTGATTTCAACTTGTTGCCATTCAGCCAATAACTTTCGAGCAAGCGGCTCGTCGCCGTCGTTCAACGCATCGCGGATGCCAGTGAAATGGTGACTGAACTGTCGGAATCCCAAGGTGACATAGAGCAATGCGACGTTCCAGACGATGGCAAAAAACCATCCTAGAAAAAACGCCAATAACCAGTGAATGAGGACGGCCAAGCCAGCGGGTGCGCCGATCATCAAACCCCAAGCAAGCCAAGCTTGAGAGCGCGTTCCGCCATCAACGTGGGAGGTGACCCAATCAGCCCACTTTCGCAGCCACTGGTGCAAAAAGTGAGTGGGACTCATAGGCCTTGCTTGCTCGATGACGAGCGCCAAAAAGATGGAAAAAAAGCTCATAGTCGCATCATAAAGAATTCGCCGCCAATAAGAAGCGATAAAAGTTCCGAATCATGCCGGCTGTCGCGCCCCAAATGAAGCGCTCTGTGGGGGGCTGTGTGGGCGAGGCGCTAGGTTCGTCGTACGGCATGGAATACCACTGTCGAGAAACGCCCTCGCGCTCCCAAGCATGCAAGCGGTGGTTGGCCGGATTCATGAGAAACGCCAAGGGCACTTCAAAAACGGCCTCGACCTCGAAAGCATTGGGCGTGATTTCGTGCTGGGGGGAGACCAGTCCCACCACCGGTGTGATGTGAAAAGCTGTGCCAGTGATGTATTCGGGCAAGGTTCCCAAGATCTCGACAAATTGAGGCGCCAAGCCAACTTCTTCTTGGGCTTCTCGGAGTGCAGCAGCTTCAACAGATGCATCTTCTGCATCGACCTTGCCGCCAGGAAATGCAATTTGTCCTGCATGCGAAGACAGGTGCATGGTGCGCTGTGTCAGAAGGATGTGTGGCTCAGAGCCTTGATCGCCTCTGAGCACGATGGGAATGAGAACAGCGGCTGCTTTGGCCGGACGTTGTCCTAGAGCGGGTTCACGTTTAACTTCAGGTGACCATTCAGGCGGATTTTTGAAGACCGCTTTCAATCGATCGGCCACCAAGTGTTCTTGCGACAAGGCGGGCCACTCGCCCAAAGGGCTTGTCCATGGTATGTCGCGAGGGTCAAATCCCAATGAGCTTTTCATATGGCCTGTGTCAATGGGGTGGCGTGAATTTCAAAATGGTTTTTGATAACTGGGGCACTTGATCTCGATGCGCTTTGGTGGCGCACCGACGTGATCGCGTTGCAATGCTGTAAGGCATCCACCCCAGACGCAACCCGTGTCCAAGGCCCAGATGTCTTGACGCTCCACAGCGCCCAAGGTTGACCAATGACCGAAGGCGATGGTGGTGTTGGCGGTTAGGCGTTGCGGGACTTCAAACCAGGGCATGTAGCCCTGAGGTGCCTTGGCCGCATTCTCTTTGGTCGCAAATTCCATGGCGCCTGTGAGTGAGCAAAAGCGAAGGCGCGTGAAAGCATTCATTGCACAGCGCCAGCGCGCCATGCCTTGGAGTTGAGCTTGCCATTGTGCGGGCTCGTTGCCGTACATGTTCATGAAAAACGCATCAGCATCGTCACTTTGCAAAATGTTTTCCAGTTCTCGGGCCAATGACAAAGTTTCTTCCAAAGTCCATTGAGGCAAAACGCCTGCGTGAACCATCAAAACATCTTCTTGGTAAATGGCAATGGACTGGTGCTTTAACCAATGCAGCAAGGTGCCCTTGTCTGGCGCTTGAAGAATGTCGTTGAGGGTGTCGGATGCACCAGGC
The DNA here is from genome assembly GCA_947451995.1 of Comamonadaceae bacterium. GTDB lineage: Bacteria > Pseudomonadota > Gammaproteobacteria > Burkholderiales > Burkholderiaceae_C > Limnohabitans_A. The sequence goes on from CANGCI010000168.1 coordinate 4,162, forward strand.
GCTCGCGCACCCGCTGAAAGGGCCAGCAAATGCAAATCATGGTTGCCCAAGACGCATTGAACGCTTGAGCCCAGACTGTAGAGGCGGCGCAAGACCGCCAGAGAGCTGGGGCCACGGTTGACCAAGTCACCCAAGACATAAAGTCGATCGCGGCTGGCTGAAAACCCCACTTGGTCTAGCATTTGACCCAGGGGTTCATCACAACCTTGAATATCGCCCACCCAATAAACTGACATTGACTTCCAAAATCAAGCTGAATGCGACATTGTCGATCTATTTCTTGAAGAATTGAGGCTTGAAAGAAGAAGAGTGTTTCTTTCGAGTTCGGGGCTTGGCACAATCAGGGGATGGATTTTTTACTGATTGCACTGTTAACCCTCATCAACGGGCTCTTTGCCATGTCCGAGTTGGCCTTGGCGTCTAGCCGCAAAGCCCGACTGGCGGCGATGGAAGAGGCGGGGGACAAGGGGGCAGCCACAGCGCTCAAACTGCTTGAAAACCCAACCCAATTTTTGTCGACTGTGCAGGTGGGCATCACCTCGATTGGCGTGCTCAATGGCATCGTGGGCGAGGCTGCTTTCAGTGGCGATGTTGCCGTTTGGCTTGTTGGCCTGGGCATTGCAGAATCCGCTGCTGCCATCACGGCCACAGCCCTGGTGGTCACAGTCATCACCTTCACGACCATCATCTTTGGTGAACTGGTCCCTAAACGCATTGGCCAGCTGTACCCCGAGCCAGTGGCCCGGTTGGTTGCCAGGCCTATGGCATGGCTTGCCGGCATTGCCAAGCCGTTTGTAGGTTTGCTCTCACTGACCACCCATGCCGTTCTGAAAATGTTGCAAATCGACACCCGAGGCAACCGGGCCGTGACCGAAGAGGAAATCACGGCCAGCCTGGAGGAGGGTGTTGATGCGGGCTTGATTGAGGCCCA
>CANGCI010000169.1 GCA_947451995.1 Comamonadaceae bacterium
TTATTGCCCAGCACCGAGTTCAGTGACACCCCTCTCTGGGGTGTGAATTTGGACGGACGCTTGCTGTGCTACTACCTCTTGTTTGCGGCCGCGTTGCTTCAGTTCCTGATGTTGCTGCGCATTGTGAATTCGCCGTTTGGCCGTGTTTTGCAAGCCATCCGAGAGAACGAATTCAGGGCGGAAGCCATTGGCTATCGCGTGGTGGTGTACCGCACTTTGTCCAGCGTGTTGTCGGCTTTGTTTGCTTGCATGGCAGGCGTGATGCTGGCGCTTTGGTTGCGCTACAACGGGCCTGATACGTCGCTCAGTTTTGAAATCATGATGGACGTGTTGTTGATTGTGGTGATTGGGGGCATGGGCACCATCTACGGCTCGGCCATCGGTGCGGTGCTCTTTTTATGGGCGCAAAGCTATCTGCAAGATTTACTGCGCTGGGCCAGCGAGTCTGTATCGGCTTGGCCGGTGCTTGCAGCGCTGTTGTCGCCCGATCGTTGGTTGCTGTGGTTAGGCCTGCTGTTTGTGTTGTCGGTTTATTATTTCCCAACGGGTATCGTGGGCCGACTGAGAGCCAAAGCCTTGCGTTGAAACGCATCCATCTGGTATTTGAACATCCCCAAATGAGTGCTTTCCCTGTTGCGCCAAGCACTCAAATTTCGCAAGATATCGTCACTTGTATTCGAAAGTCGTTCCAATGAAAAAATCATCATTCACGCGCGCCAGTCAATTAGCCCTTGCGCTTGCCGCCACAGGCTTGATGGCCAGCACCTCGGCCATAGCGCAAAGCGGTGAAGTCAATGTCATTTGTTCCGCGCAAGCCGCTTGGTGCAGCATGATTGCCGTCACCTTTGAAAAGAGCCAAGGCGTCAAGGTCAACATGACCATGAAGGGCTCTGGCGAAGCCATTGCCCAAATCTTGGCTGAAAAAGCCAACCCAAAAACCGATGTGTGGTTTGGCGGTACTGGCGACCCACATTTGCAAGCTGCCGAGCAAAACCTGACGCTCGAATACAAATCACCTACCTTGGCCAAACTGCACGATTGGGCGCAGCAACAAGCTAAACAATCTGGCTACAAAACGGTCGGTATATATTCAGGCCCCTTAGGTTTTGGTTACAACACCGAGTTGCTGGCAAAGAAAAAACTGGCCATTCCCAAAACTTGGAATGACTTGCTCAAGCCCGAATACAAAGGCGAAATTCAATCGGCCAATCCAGCGTCTAGTGGCACGGCTTACACCATGATTGCCACCTTGGTGCAATTGATGGGCGAAGACCAAGCCTACGAGTACCTCAAAAAGCTGCACAAAAACATCAGTACCTACACGCGTTCAGGCACTGGGCCTATCAAAGCGGTTGCTCGTGGTGAAACTTCTGTGTCCATCAGCTTTGTGCACGATGGCCCTGGCGAAAAAGCCCAAGGTTTTCCCATTGAAACCATCACACCTGCCGATGGCACTGGCGCCGAAATTGGTTCCATGTCCATTGTCAAAGGTTCACGCAACCTGACCGCAGCCAAGCAGTTTTACGAATGGGCATTGACGCCTTCGGCGCAAGCTTTGGGTGCTGCCACATTGCAGTTCCAGTTGCCTTCGCACAAAGAAACCAAAGTCGATCCACGCGTGCCTGATTTCAAAAAAATCAAGCTCATCAACTACGACTATGCCAAGTACGGTCAAACTGCAGAGCGCAAGCGTTTGATTCAGCGCTGGGAAAAAGAAGTTAACAGCCTGCCGCAATAATGACTGCCGCGCTGCGCACGCAGCGAGCCTTAACGATGTGGGCCCTGTTGGGCCTGCTCAGTTTTGGTTTTCTGCCTTGGTACTTTCTTCAGCAAGGCTCTTTGGCTGCTGCCATACCCTCTGTCTGGGCTGGCCCAGAAACAGCCAGTGCCCTGATGCAAGCACTCCAACACAACCGTCCTTGGTTGTGGTTTGGTTTTGCAGGTTTGTTCACTTGTTTGATCGGTCTCATCGCGCCCGTGGCGGTGCATCCTAAAAGCCAAGGGGTGTTGTTGGTGTGCGGCGCCATGTTGGGCTTGCTCGGTATTACGCTCAGTGGTTTTGCCATCGGTGCTGTGGGCTGGTCATTTGAATTCCTTGAGCAATCGTTTGGCCCCATCGCGCAGGGTCAGTTCGGCATGGGGTGGGGCGCAGCAGGCGTCTTGTTGTCGCTGACCATTTTGCTGGGCGCAGGTTTGGCGCGTTTGGGCTATTGCAGAGGCGATGTGTTCATTGCCAGTGCCGTCACTTTGTGTGTGATGTTGTTGGCCTTGTTTGTGGTTTATCCCGTTTGCCGTTCCTTGGTCTCCGCTTTTTATACAGAAGCCAACGAGCTGAGCCAGATGGCCGTATGGGACCGCATTGGGACGCCGCGCATTTGGAGTTTGAATTGTTTGAACGCGACGGGACGTTGTGGCGTGGCTTGGAACACTTTGGGCATGGCCTTGGCAACTGCAGCGGGAACCACATTTTTAGGAACACTCATTGCCTTGTGGGCCGAGCGCAGCGGCACGCGTTTGGGTAAGCCGCTCAACGCATTGGCCCTCATGCCCATCATCACGCCGCCCTTTGTGGTGGGTCTAGGCTTGATCTTGCTGTTTGGCCGATCAGGCTTGGTCAACCAAGCCTTAGAGTGGGCCTTTGGCATTCCACCCACACGATGGTTCTATGGTGTCTTTGGCATTTGGTTGGCCCAAATGTTTGCCTTTACGCCCATCGCTTTCATGATCATGCGCGGGGTGGTGCAAGGTGTCAGTCCTTCTTTGGAAGAGGCCTCTCAAACCTTGCGCGCCACGCGCATGCAAACCTTTTGGCGCATCACATTGCCACTTCTCAAACCGGGTTTGGCCAACGCCTTCTTGGTGGGTTTCATTGAAAGTATGGCCGACTTTGGCAATCCCATCATTTTGGGTGGACAGTTTTCTGTGCTGTCGACTGAAATCTTTTTTGCCATTGTGGGCGCTGCCATCGACCCTGGCATGGCAGCAGCCTTGTCTTTGGTCCTCACCGTATTTGCATTGGCCGTTTTTGTCATTCAACGTCAAGTGCTCAGTGGTGCGCAATTCACCACGGTTTCTGGCAAAGGTGATGCTGGCATTCCCCTCAACTTGCCCCCTGCAGTTTTGAATGTGTGCCGCGGCATTGCAGGGCCTTGGTTGGCTTTCACTTTGGTGGTGTATGTGTTTGCTTTTGCCGGTGGGTTCGTGCAAACATGGGGCCGCGATTACACCTTCACTTTGAACCATTTCAAAACAGCTTTTGATGTGCAGTGGGGCGAATTCGGTTGGGTCTGGGCAGGCACAGCTTGGAACTCCTTGTTCAACACCTTGAGCTTGTCGGCCATGGCCGCGCCTGTGTGTGCAGGCCTGGGCTTGCTGATGGCGTGGCTGCTGGCGCGCACCGAGTTCAAAGGCAAGAATGCGTTTGAGTTTGCTGCGCTGCTCACCTTTGCCATTCCGGGTACCGTGCTGGGCGTGAGTTACATCTTGGCCTTCAATGTGCCGCCTGTGGAGCTCACAGGCACCGGTCTGGTCATTGTTCTGTGCTTTATTTTTCGCAATCTGCCAGTGGGTGTGCGAGCCGGCACGGCTGCGTTCAAACAACTCGATCGCTCACTCGATGAAGCCTCGGTCATGTTGCGGGCCAGTACGCTCACCACCCTTCGTGAAGTGGTGTTGCCATTGCTCAAACCGGCATTGGTTGCGGCACTCATCTACAGTTTTGTTCGTTCCATGACCACCGTCTCGGCCGTGATTTTCTTGGTGACGGCCAAGTACGAATTGGCCACCACCTACATCATTGGCCGCGTGGGCAATGGTGACTATGGTGTGGCGCTGGCGTATTGCACCGTGCTGATGGCACTCATGGGATTCATCACGGTGGTCATTCAACGTTGGGTTGGCAGCCGCGAGTTAGGCCGCAGAGAAATGAAAGCAGGAACATGACCTCTAATTCAACACCCGCCGTGGCCGGCATTGAGTTTCGCCAAGTTACCAAACGCTATGGTGAGGGCAACGCGCCTTTGGTCGTCAAGGGCATTGATTTTGTGGTGCCCAAAGGCACACTCACCACCTTGCTGGGCCCTTCGGGTTGCGGCAAGACCACCACCTTGCGCATGATTGCAGGCTTGGAAACCGTCAGTGGCGGTCAAATTTTGATCGATGGGCAAGATGTCACCAACTTGGGTCCAGCCGAGCGCAATGTCAGCATGGTGTTTCAAAGTTATGCGCTGTTTCCGCACATGACCGTCATTGACAATGTGCGATATGGTCTCAAGGTCAGTGGTGTTTCGGTATCTGAAGCAACAGAGCGTGCGCATGTGGCTTTAGAAAACGTGGGCCTCAAAGGCTTTGACAACCGACTGCCCAGTGAACTTTCTGGAGGCCAACAACAGCGCGTTGCGGTGGCACGTGCCTTGGTGCTCGAGCCTTCGGTGTTGTTGTTTGATGAGCCGCTGTCCAATTTGGATGCACGTTTGCGCCGCTCGATGCGTGACGAAATTCGCAGCCTTCAGCAGCGCTTGGGTTTAACGGTTGCTTATGTCACCCACGATCAAAGTGAAGCCTTGGCCGTGAGCGATCAAATCATTGTGATGGACGCGGGCACCATTGCGCAGGCGGGTGGGCCCGAAGATTTGTACGAGCGCCCTGTGTCCGAATTTGTCGCGGGCTTCATGGGTGAGGCCATGCTGTTTCAGGGTGAAGCCAATGCGCAGGGGCTGGTCCGTGTGGGGCCTCTCACGTTTCAAGCGCGTCAACAAGTTCAAGCGGGTGCAATCACCGCAGCCATTCGGCCAGAAGCCTGGACCGTGGTGCCTGCGCAAGGCGCCGCACTGACCGGTGTATTGCAAAAGAAAGCTTACTTGGGCAGCACCTTGGAGCTCACCTTTGACACAGCTTTGGGTCCCTTGTTTGTGGTGACATCTGATTTGTCGCAAGATTGGCCGTTGCACATCACGCTGGGTTTGTCACTGACAGGCCGCGGTGTGTCGGTGGTTTCTCGCTTTTAATTTTTTGAAAGTAATTCATGGCGATTGTGTTTGACCTAGGCGGCGTGGTTTTCAAATGGAAACCCCTTGAGCTGTTGCAA
>CANGCI010000170.1 GCA_947451995.1 Comamonadaceae bacterium
CTGTTCAGTGTGATGTGACCAACGCCGCCAGCATGGAAAACGCAGTGGCCGAAGCAGCCAAAGCCCACGGCGGCGCACGCATCTTGATGCAGATTGCCGGCATCGGTACCGCCAAACGCATTGTGGGCAAAGATGGCAACCCAGCCCCTTTGGAAGACTTTGCCAAAGTAGTCAACGTCAATTTGATTGGCACCTACAACGCTGCACGCGTGTTTGCTGCGGCCTGCGCCAAGCTCGACCCGATGGAAGACGGTGAGCGCGGTGCCATGGTCTTCACAGCCTCTGTAGCGGCCTTTGATGGCCAAGTGGGCCAACAAGCCTACAGTGCCTCCAAAGCTGGTGTGGCAGGCATGACACTGCCCATGGCACGCGATTTAGCGCAACACGGCATTCGCGTTTGCACTATTGCCCCAGGCATCTTTGCAACGCCATTGCTCAAAACATTACCCGAACCTGTACAAGCCTCTTTGGCCGCCAGCATCCCCTTCCCTTCTCGCCTTGGCAAGCCCGAAGAGTTTGCACAATTGGCCACCCACATTGTGAGCAATGGCCACTTGAACGGCGAAGTGATTCGCTTGGATGGCGCACTGCGCATGGCCCCCCGTTAATTGGCAGAAAGTTGGCAATGAGCAAAACAGTTGTTTATGAAGTGCAAGTGATGTTTGGTGACTGCGACCCTGCAGGCATCGTGTTCTTTCCCAATTTTTCCAAATGGATGGACGCCTCATCGCTTAACTTTTTTGTGAAGTGCGGCGTACAACCTTGGCGCGAGTTGGTCAAAACCACCGGCATCATTGGCACACCCCTCTTGGAAATCAACACCAAGTTCGGTCGCCCTGCCACCTATGGTGAAACGCTGCAAATTCACACCAGCGTGCAAGAGTGGCGCGATAAAACATTTGTCCACAAACACGTGGTGATGCGCGGCGACACCGTCTTGTGCGAAGGCACCGAAGTGCGGGCCTTTTGCATCAAGCATCCAGAAGACCCCGATCGAATCAAAGCCATTCCCGTTCCCGCGGACATCAAAGCGCTTTGCAGTTAATGCCTAGACTTTGATTTCCATTTTTTCACTCACCGTTTTTCCAACCCAACCTCTTAGGAGACAAAAATGAAAATGAAGAAAACACTGCTGGCTTTGGCCATCACCGCTGTCACCAGCACCGCAGCGCTGGCCGACATCAAAATTGGCGTGAGCTTGTCACTCACAGGCCCAGGCTCTGGCTTGGGCACTCCGATGCAAAAACAATTGCAACTGTTTCCCAAAACCATTGGTGGCGAAAAAGTCACCGTGATTTTGTTGGACGATGCCTCTGATCCAGGCAAGGGCTCTGCCAACGCACGCCGCTTTGTCACAGAAGACAAAGTCGACATCATTTTTGGCTCATGCCTCACACCTGTTGCAGCGGCCATGACAGACATTGCGTCTGAAGCAGGCACAGTGCAAGTCGCTGGTTCACCTGTGGGCGTGCCCCCAGGCAAAGACAAATGGTTGTTCCGCTTGCCCCAGTCCAACAATGTCATGGGCCATGCTGTGATCGAGCACATGAAAAAGCAAGGCATCAAAACGGTTGGCTTCTTGGGCTATGCAGACGTTTATGGGCAGCAATGGCTTGATGCCGTTCAACCTGAACTTGAAAAAGCGGGCATCAAAATGGTGGGCGTTGAGCGCTTTGCTCGTACCGACACCAGCGTCACACCCCAAGCTTTGAAGTTGACTTCCGCCAACCCAGACGCCATCTTGGTTGTGGCTTCTGGTTCTGGCGCCGCCATGCCCCAAATGGGCTTGGTTGAGCGCGGCTACAAAGGCAAGGTCTACCAAACGCACGCAGCAGCCACACCTGACTTGTCACGCATTGGCGGCAAAGCTGTTGAAGGCACCTTCGTTGTTTCTGGCCCTGCCTTGTTGGGCGACCAATTGCCCGACAGTCATCCTTCCAAAAAGTTGGCTTTGGACTTCGTTCAGAAGTTTGAAAAAGAACATGGTCCCAACACACGCAACCAGTTTGCAGGTCATTCTTATGACTTCCAAGTGGCCATGGAAAAAGCCATTCCTTTGGCACTGAAAAAAGCCAAACCCGGCACACCCGAGTTCCGCGCAGCCATGCGTGACACTTTGGAAACCATGGGTCGCACCGTGTTTTCACACGGCGTGATGAACTGGACGCCTGCTGACCACTGGGGTTACACACTGGAAACAGGCGTGATGACCAAAGTGGTGGATGGCAAGTTCAAGGTCGAATAAGACCTCTAACTTGCTTGCACAGGTGTGCACGCCTTCAAGGCGTCACCCTGTGCACCTTGTGTTTTTTGTATCGGAAATCTCATGGACTTCTCCATCGCCAGCATTCTTTTGCTAGACGGTGTCACCAATGGCGCTGTGTATGCCCTTCTAGGGCTGGCCACCGTGTTGGTGTTCACAGTCACGCGTGTGATCTTTATTCCTCAAGGCGAATTTGTGGCTTATGGTGCGCTCACCTTGGCCATGCTCCAAACAGGCAAAACACCCGGCACCGTCTGGCTGTTGCTGATCCTTGCGTGCGTCGCCTCTTTGATGGAATTGATTGAACGGTGGCGTCATCATGGCAACGTCTCACGCGCCCTGCTTGCTGCATTGAAGACCTTGGTATTTCCGGTGTTGGTGTCTCTCATCGCCATGTGGGCTGCACCGCAAAAGTTTCCGCTGTGGAGTCAAGCCGTATTAAGTGTGGCCATCGTGACTGCCTTTGGTCCGCTGGTTTACCGCGTGGCATACCAATCGCTTGAATCGACCACCCCGCTGGTCTTGTTGATCGTCTCGGTTGGCGTGCACTTTGCAATGACGGGCCTGGGCTTGTTGTTTTTCGGCGCGGAAGGTTTCCGCAATCCGACGTTCTGGGATGAACGCTTTACCCTCGGACCTGTCGCTTTGACAGGTCAGACTGTGATTATTTTCGCTACCTCATTGGCACTCATTGTCATGATGTGGCTGTACTTTGAACGCTCACTGCGCGGCAAAGCCCTGCGAGCCACTGCCGTGAATCGCACGGGTGCACGCCTGATGGGCATCTCCAGCCACACCTCAGGTCAGCTGACCTTTCTCATGGCAGCCCTGATCGGTGCATTGTCTGGTTTGCTCATTGGCCCCACCACCACCGTGTTCTACGACTCGGGCTTTTTGATTGGTCTCAAAGGTTTCGTAGCCGCTGTGATGGGTGGACTGGCCAGCTACCCTGGCGCATTGTTGGGTGCACTGTTCGTCGGCATCGTTGAATCTTTTGGCGCATTCTGGGCCAGCGCTTTCAAAGAAGTGATTGTTTTCACTTTGGTCTTACCCATTCTCCTCGTGCGCTCTTTGCGCAGTGGTCATTCAGACGAGGATCACTGACATGAACAAGCAAAAACTTTTCATCTGGCTGCTGGCAGCGGCTGTTCCCGTCGTGGCCTTGTTGCCCTTGCCAGACTTCTGGATTGCGCAACTCAACTACATTGGTCTTTATGCACTGGTGTGCCTGGGATTGGTGCTGCTCACAGGCGTTGGGGGCTTAACTTCCTTTGGCCAAGCAGCATTTGTAGGTGTTGGCGCCTACACCACGGCCTATTTGACTTTGAACACGGGCATGTCGCCTTGGCTGACCTTGTTTGTTGGCTTGGGCATCACGGCCATCAGCGCTCTGGTGGTGGGTGCCATCACCCTTCGCATGTCTGGTCACTACTTGCCATTGGCCACCATTGCATGGGGCTTGTCTTTGTATTACCTCATGGGCAATTTGGATGCCTTGGGCAAGTACGACGGCTTGTTGGGTCTCAAGAGTTTGTCAATCGGCAGTCTTGACATTGGCCAAGGTCGTTTGTTCTTCATCCTCACATGGGCCATCCTGATTGCAGGTGCCGTTGCATTGTTGAACTTGCTGGACTCTCGTCCTGGCCGCGCCATTCGTTCGCTGAAAGGCGGCTCCCAAATGGCCGAGGCCATGGGCATCAGCACCTTCCGCTACAAAGTCACGATCTTTTTGATCGCGGCTTTGTTTGCATCCATCGCAGGCTGGCTGCTTGCGCACTTCCAACGTACCGTCAATCCTTCCGCCTTTGGCTTGAAGATGGGCATCGAATACCTGTTCATGGCCGTGATTGGTGGCGTGGGCTATGTGTGGGGCGCCATCGTGGGTGCCGCCTTGATCAAATTGCTCGACGACTATTTGCAAGTGGCCTTGCCCGCATTGATTGGCACCAGCGGCAGTTATGAAGTGATTGTGTTTGGTGTCGCCATGGTCCTGGTGCTCAAGTACCTGCCCGATGGCATCTGGTCTTTGGTCGCCCGCAAACTGCCGCGACCTCCCCGCAAAATGGACTGGCAGGAAGCTGAGCCCTTGAATGCTCGCAGCAAACCTGCCATGGGCGAGTTGGTTCTCAAGGTCGACAAAATTCGCAAACAATTTGGCGGCCTTACTGCAGTGAACGACATCAGCTTTGACCTCCATGCTGGGCAAATTGTGGGCTTGATTGGCCCCAACGGCGCTGGCAAATCAACCACCTTCAACTTGATCACTGGTGTACTGTCCAAAACTTCGGGCAAGGTGACATACCGTGGGCATGACATCTCCGCTTTGCCATCGCGCGAAATTTCTCGCCAAGGCATGGCCCGCACCTTCCAACATGTGAAGATGATTCCAGACATGACCGTTTTAGAAAACGTCGCCTTGGGTGCTTACACACGAGGTGAATCTGGTGTGCTGTCTTCGATGTTGGGCACCAACAAATCGGAAGAGCAACGTTTCATGAAGGAAGCGCAACACCAATTGGAGCGCATTGGCATGGGCCATTACCTGCACGAGCAAGCAGGCAACTTGGCCATGGGACCGCAACGTCTGATGGAAATTGCGCGCGCCCTGTGCTGCGAGCCTGCCCTCTTGTTGTTGGACGAACCCGCAGCGGGTTTGCGTCACAAAGAAAAGCAGGACCTGATCAAAGTCTTGCGCCAATTGCAAAGCGAAGGCATGAGCATCTTGTTGGTCGAACACGACA
>CANGCI010000171.1 GCA_947451995.1 Comamonadaceae bacterium
GAAAGGGTGTTCACTGTCAATCAACCCATCTTGTGAATGGCAAAGGTTTTCAAATACTCTTCGGGCTTGGCCGCGTCAAACTCTTTGCCCATGATCTTGTGTTTGATGTACGCCGATCCAGTTGGCACAGGCTGACCCAAGTCCTTCATATGTTTGCGCGCATCGGTGATGAGGAAAACTTTTTCAGCAATTTGTTTGTAGTCCACATTGCCTGTGATGTAGCCCCAACGCTTCATTTGCGTCAGCATCCACACCGCCAAACTCTGCCAAGGCATCGGGTCAAAATCTGCACGATCGGGCACGTTTTGAATCTTGCCCAGGCCGTCGGCAAACTTGCCCGTCAACACTTGACTGATCACTGCTTCAGGTTGGTTCAAGTACTGCGTCGGCGAAATCACTTTGGCAATCAACTCTCGGTTGCCCGGCAAGCGTGCCATGGCGGCCGACGTGAGCACCGCGCGATACAGCGCCGCAAACGTGTTCGGATTTTTCTGGATGAATTCTGTGCTGGTGCCAAACGCACAGCAAGGATGGCCATTCCACAAATCTTTGGTCAGCATGTGAATGAAGCCCACTTCATCAAACACTGCGCGCTGGTTGAAAGGATCGGGGCCTAAGAAACCATCGATGTTGCCGGCGCGCAAGTTGGCCACCATCTCTGCCGGTGGAATGACGCGAATTTGCACATCGGTGTCGGGGTTCAAACCGTTTTCTGCCAAGTAATAGCGCAGCAAGAAGTTGTGCATGGAGTAATCAAACGGCACACCAAACTTAAAGCCCTTCCAGTTCTTGGGGTCGCGGTTGTCTTTGTGCTTGAGGCTCAAGGTGATGGCTTGGCCGTTGACGTTTTGAATGGTGGCCACATTCATGGGGGTGGTGTTGGCACCCAGACCCATGCTGATCGCCAATGGCATGGGCGACAAAAAGTGTGACGCGTCATATTCCTTGTTGATCATCTTGTCGCGAATCAATGCCCAACCTGCTGTTTTGGTGACCTCCACATTCAAGCCTTGCTTGCTGTAGAAGCCCAAGGGGTGCGCCATGATGAGCGGTGTGGCGCAGGTGATTGGAATGAAACCAATCTTCAAGTTTGGTTTTTCAAGCGGTCCTTTTTCTTGCGCCATGGCTTGCAGGCTGGCTACGGGCAACACGCTGGCAATCGCAGCCATGGCGGTTTTCTGGCCCACTGCGCGCAAAAAGTTTCGACGCTCTTGGTCTTGAGGAAACAAGGCCTTGACCAAGGTCGCTTCGATGAACTCTTGGCTGTAGGCTTCAAATTCTGCCGTCTCTGAGCGCGCACGCAAGGTGGCAGCTGCAGCATCGGCTGCAACTTCAGCGTGATGGTCAGCGGGTGAGTGATCGCGACCGCAGCTGCATTTCAGCATCAAGGGGCGATCGGCGTTGTACGGGTCAAAGAACTCAGACATGGCAACCTCTTTTCATTGAAGACGATTCATTGAGAAAAGAAGCACTATGCAAACAACGGGCCAACTCGCAGTCGGCCCTGTTTATTTTGTGACTGGCTGGTATGTATTGGGAGAGACGTGTGCTGTTTTGACGCAAAACTTCAGCGCATGAACCGTATGCGTCCAAATTGAGCGCGCAGAACAGATCTTGTTTGCACAACAATCATGCAAAACCGAAATGGCGCGCACCAAATGAAGGCGCGCCCTTAGAACATGTGCAGCTTAAGCGGCTTCTTTGTAAAAAGCCGCCGTGTGCAAACCGCGAGGGGCCAAGGGACCCACGGCCTTTTGAATGGCGCCGATGTGATCTGGCGTGGTGCCACAACAGCCGCCCACAATGTTGACCAAACCTTCGGCTGCAAATTCATGCAGCAAACGGCTGGTGACCTCAGGCGTTTCATCAAAGCCGGTCTCACTCATGGGGTTGGGCAAGCCCGCGTTGGGATAGCAACTGATGAAGGTGTCCGCTGCCACTTTGGCCAACTCTTGGACGTAGGGACGCATCAAGGTTGCGCCCAATGCGCAATTCAAACCAATGGCCAAGGGGCGCGCATGGCGCACACTGTGCCAAAAGGCGGTGACGGTTTGACCACTCAAAATTCGGCCAGATGCATCGGTCACGGTGCCGCTGATGATGAGGGGCAAGCGTTCGCCACTGGCTTCAAAATATTCCTCAATGGCAAACAAGGCAGCTTTGGCATTCAAGGTGTCAAAGATGGTTTCCACCAACAACACATCCACGCCGCCTTCTACCAAGGCCTGGGTTTGCTCGTAATAGGCTTTGCGCAAGGTTTCAAAATCCACATTGCGTGCGCCAGGGTCGTTCACATCGGGACTGATGCTGGCGGTTTTGGGGGTGGGGCCTAAAGCACCCACCGCAAACCTCGGACGGTCTGGCGTAGAGAACTTGTCGCACGCGGCGCGAGCCAAGGCCGCAGAAGCCCGGTTCATTTCGATGGCCAGATCGGCCATGTTGTAGTCTTCTTGTGCAATCGTGGTGGCGCCGAAGGTGTTGGTTTCGATCATGTCTGCGCCAGCGGCCAGGTAGCCTTCGTGAATGTCGCGAATCACATCGGGACGAGTGAGGCTGAGCAATTCGTTGTTGCCCTTGACGTCTTTGGCAAAGTCTTTGAAGCGCTCACCGCGGTAATCGGCCTCGCTCAATTTGAAGCGCTGGATCATGGTGCCCATGGCGCCATCCAAAATGGCAATGCGTTTTCCCAGAATCTCTGGAAGGGCTTTCGCGCGGGTGTAATTCAAGGCTTTCATCCCCCTATTGTAGAAAAACAAACTGACTCATGAGAATTCGTCACAGTCAGGCCCACTCCCAATTGAAGGATGCGGCCAATCTCTCTATATTGGGCGCATGAAAAAACGTCAATTTTTGGCCTTGAGTGGCAGCACCCTGCTCTCTGGTTTAACACCCTCCGCCGCCTTCTCCCAAGCCAAATTTCCTGATCGTCCTATTAGGGTTATCGTGCCTTTCGCCCCGGGTGGCGATGGCGACATCATTGGTCGTTTGTGGGTCAAGTTTGCCATTGCGCACACTGGCGCCAATTTCATTGTGGACAACAAAGCCGGTGCCGGCGGTGCCATTGGCGCAGCAGAGGCCTCCAGGGCCAGGGCAGATGGCTACACCCTGCTGTTAGGCACTTCTTCTACCCAAATCATCAACCCACTGGCCTCCGGAACTGCCAATTACGACGCCATCAAAGACTTCAATTTGGTGGGCATGGTCAGCATCAATCCCACGTGCATTGTGGTGAACCCTGGCGTTCCGGCCAATAACCTGCGAGAACTGGTCAATTTGATCAAGTCCAATCCCGGCAAATATTCCTATGGTTCTGCGGGTCCGGGCACCATCACCAATTTGACGGGCGAGTTGTTCAAGCTGCAAGGCGGCCGTTTGGATGTCCAACACGTCCCCTACAAAGGCGGCGGACCTGCCATGCAAGATTTGGTGGCGGGCCATGTCCCCATGATCACGCCCATCATGTCTTCTGCTGTGTTGGCCCAGCACCGTGCAGGCCGCGCGCGCATTTTGGGCGTCAACAGCGATGCGCGCTTAAAAGCCGCCCCCGATATTCCAACCTCCGTCGAAGCGGGCATTCCCGACATGCGCGTGCAAGTTTTCAATGCCGTTTTCACACCGGCAGGTGTGCCGCGCGATGTGCTTGAATTTTTGCGCGCCACACACAATAAGGTTCGCAACGATCCTGCATTTTTGCAGGATCTTGAGAAAGCTGGCGCAGACCCCTTCACTTTGGCAGACCCCGAGAAATTCATTGCCGATGAAGTGGTCCGTTGGACCAGTGTGATCAAAGCCACGCAGTTCAAGACCTCCTGAACTGAAATTCTTAACGCCGCGAATCTTGCATTGACATAAGAATGCAAGGCGGCTTCAGCCGTCTACAAAACCAGGCGATCACATGGTGGACAATACCCGCTGTGACAAGCTCTGTTTTATCCACGCCCTCCAGCAACACCCTGCGCATTCTCAGTGAGGTGTTTGGCTACGAGTCGTTCAGAGGCCCCCAGCAAAACATCATCTCGCACGTCACCAGTGGTCACGATGCCTTGGTCCTCATGCCAACAGGCGGCGGCAAAAGTTTGTGCTACCAAATTCCCGCGATTGCCAGACAGCAAGCTGGCTTGGGCATCGCCATTGTGGTGTCACCGCTCATTGCCCTCATGCACGATCAAGTGGGCGCGTTGCACGAGGCGGGTGTCAGTGCCGCATTTTTAAACTCCACGCTGAGCCCAGACGAAACCAGCGCCATCGAACAACGCTTGCGCAAAGGCGACATCACGCTTTTGTATGCGGCCCCAGAGCGCATCAACACACCCCGCTTTTTGGCGCAACTCGATTCGCTGTATGCCCAAGGCCTTCTCAGTTTGTTTGCCATTGACGAAGCGCATTGCGTAAGCCAATGGGGCCATGATTTCCGCCCCGAGTACCGCAGCCTTACGGTCTTGCATGAACGTTTTCCAGGTGTGCCGCGGGTTGCCTTAACGGCCACGGCCGACGCCCTCACACGTGCAGACATCATTGAAAGACTGCAACTTGAAGAAGCCCAACTCTTCATCAGCAGCTTCGATCGCCCCAACATTCGCTACACCATCGTTGAGAAAAAAGATGCGTCCACCCAACTGCTGCGCTTCATCGAACGCGAGCACGAAGGTGAAGCTGGCATTGTGTATTGCCAGTCACGCAAACGGGTTGAAGAAGTGGCCGAGATGTTGGCCCAAACAGGCATCGATGCCCTGCCGTATCACGCCGGCCTAGACGCGGCCCTGAGGCAAAAACACCAAGACCGTTTTTTGCGCGACGAAGGTGTTGTCATGGTGGCCACCATTGCATTTGGCATGGGCATCGACA
>CANGCI010000172.1 GCA_947451995.1 Comamonadaceae bacterium
CCGAGCGCGAAGCGGGCAACTACGACGTGTTGTTCATTGCCACCAACGAACAAGGCCAATCGGTACAAGTCGGTGTCAAGGGCGACCGCGACCCCGGCTACGGCAGCACATCCAAGATGATTGCCGAAGCAGCCATCTGTTTGTTGAAAGATGCCACTGCAACCAAGGGCGGATTCTGGACGCCCGCTTCAGCCATGGGTCACGCACTCATTGCACGTTTGCAGTCGCATGCGGGCCTGAGCTTTAGCGTGGAATAAGCGCCACACCACAAGGACTTGCGTGATGAAATCACGCACACCCTGGTTAAGGGTTGAGCTCCATGGCCGAAGGTAAAAACCCCTTCAAGCTGTGAACGCCAGTTGCAAACAAGATGGCATTGACAGTGGCTTGGGCCGTGGCTTCAGCCGCCATCACGGTCAGCAGCATCATGTCGGCGGGACCAGTTTCTGCGCAAGTGGCCATGGCAAACAAGGTGTCGCCATCCAAGGTGGTGTGCGCTGGCCTGATGCTTCGCGCAAACCCATCGTGCGCACTCATGGCCAAGCGCTTGGCTTGGGCTTTGGTCAAGGTGGCATTGGTGGCCACGATGCCAATGCTGGTGTTGGTGCCTGGCATCGGTGTGGCAGCAGTTTGACCGGCCAACAAGGCTTGCTGGGTATTGAGCAAACGCGTGCCATCGGCGGTGCGCGCACCCGCTAACACTTGACCAGTGCTTGGATCGATCACATCGCCCACCGCATTGCAGGCCACCATAGCACCCACTTGCCAAGGCCCCACCCGCACCAGCGCATGACCGATGCCGCCTTTCATGGCACGCTGTAATCCAAACAACTTGCCCACTGCTGCGCCCGCGCCCGCGCCCACATTGCCCGACATGGGCGGCACCATAGAGCGCATGGCGCTCGCTGACAGTGGTTTTTGATAAACAGCATCTTCACAAGCGGCGAACCCAGCGGCTGCGTCAGGTCTGATCTTGGGGTTGTCACCTTCTCGCACCATGGGCAAATCGAACAACACCGCAGCCGGCACAATGGGCACACAGCCATGACCCGTTTGAAAGCCCATGTTGCGCTCATCTAGCCAGCGCATGACACCGCTGGCAGCGTCCAAACCAAAGGCACTGCCGCCCGACAGCAAGACCGCATGCACTTTGTCGACCAGGTTGCTGGGGTCGAGTAAATCGGTTTCGCGGGTGCCGGGTGCCGCACCGCGCACGTCCACGCCCCCAACGGCACCTTGCGGCGCCAGAACCACGGAACAACCCGTTAAGCGCTGGCCAGAGGTAAAGTGGCCAATGTGCAATCCGGCAATGTCTGCAATGCTGCCGTAATGCGGGTTGGCTCTTTCACTCAAACGGGTGATTACAATGTTCTGAGATGTCATTTGAAACCCTTTTATCAATGCCCCTGTTCTTGCTTGCCGACACGGCAAATGAAACACAGACTCTGAAGACACAAGGATAACGCGTGTCGTCATTTGCGCTCCAACGCTTGCTCAGTTTTTTCGTCACGTTGGCGGTTACCTCGGTCGTGGTGTTCGGGGTGCTGGAATGGTTGCCCGGCAATGCGGCACAGGTCATTTTGGGCGAAACAGCCACCCCCGAATCTTTGGCGGCCATGGAAGAAAAGTTGGGATTGAACCAACCCGCCCTCACCCGCTACCTGCAATGGACAGGCGGTTTGCTGCAAGGCCAATCAGGCATCAGCATTTCCTACGACACACCCACCGCCGTGCTCATGATGGAGCGCATGTACGTCACTTTGCCCTTGGCCGTCATGGCCATGAGCCTTACGGTGCTGATGGCTTTGTGCCTGGGACTTTATGCCGCCTCCAAACAAAACACCGCGGGTGATGTGGGCGTGATGACCCTCAGCCAAATCGGTTTGGCTTTGCCCAATTTTTGGTTGGCCATTTTGCTCATCTTGCTTTTTGCCGTGCAATTGCAATGGGTCAGTGCCGGCGGATTTCCGGGATGGTCGGAAGAAGATGGCGGAGGTTTGTGGGCTGGATTTTCTGCGTTGATTTTGCCCGCCATGGCGCTGGCCGCTGTGCAAACTGCCATTCTGACGCGCGTGACACGCTCGGCCGTGATTGAGGCCATGTCGGAAGACTATGTCCGCACTGCAAGGGCCAAAGGCTTGTCCAAACAACAAGTGCTGTGGGGCCATGTGCTGCGCAATGCCATGATTCCCGTGGTCACCGTGATGGGTTTGCAGTTTGGCAACCTGATCACCAGCGCCATCGTGATTGAAAACGTGTTTGTGTTGCCAGGCATTGGCCGCTTGATTTTCCAAGCCATTGCCAACCGCGATTTAATTGTGGTGCGCGATGTGGTCATGCTGCTATCGGCCATGGTCATCTTGATCAACTTTTTAATTGATTTGCTCTATGCATGGATTGATCCGCGTTTGAAGTCAGGCGGGGCTGACGCATGAAGCGTGCATTCAAGCATCCCAGCTTTGTGGCAGGCGCCATTTTGGTCACGCTCTTGGTGACGAGCGCGATCGTTTCTTTGTTCTGGTCGCCCTACCCGGTGGGCGACATCGACATTCCCAACAAGCTGGCCAAAGCCAGTGCGCAACATTGGTTTGGCACAGACAGCTTAGGCCGCGACATCGCTTCGCTGTTGTTGGTGGGCAGTCAAAACTCTTTGTTGGTGGGTTTCATCGCCGTGGGCATTGGCCTGGGTTTTGGCGTTCCACTGGGCCTTTTGGCCTCTGCCAAGCGCGGCTGGACTGAAGAAGTGGTGATGCGCGCTGCCGACTTTACGTTTGCATTTCCCGCCTTGCTTTCGGCCATTTTGCTCACGTCCATTTATGGCCCAGGCTTGGTGGTCAGCATCACGGCCATTGGCATCTTCAATATTCCGGTGTTTGCACGCATCACGCGCGGCGCTGCCAACTCGGTGTGGTCGCGTGACTACACGCTGGCTGCCAGAGCCGCCGGAAAAACCAAATGGGCCATCACGTGGGAGCATGTGCTGCCCAATGTGGCCAGCGTGCTGATTGTGCAAGCCACGGTGCAATTTGCCATCGCCATCTTGGCCGAAGCGGCTTTGTCTTATTTGGGTTTGGGCACGCAGCCACCCAATCCCAGCTGGGGTCGCATGCTGAACGAAGCGCAATCGCAAATGTTCCAAGCCCCCATGTTGGCGGTGTACCCAGGCGTGGCCATTGCCTTGGCCGTACTGGGTCTGAACTTGATGGGCGACGGTCTGCGTGACCTGCTCGATCCACGTTTGTCGAGGGCGCGATAAGCATTTCGAATGAACATGACTAACAACGCCTCCCCTTTGCTGTCTGTCCGCGATTTGCGCGTGGCCCTGCAAACCTCACACGGTCATGTTGAAGCTTTGCGCGGTGTGAATTTTGAAATGCAAAGGGGCGACACCCTCGGTTTGATTGGTGAGAGCGGTTGCGGAAAATCGCTCACCGCCTTGGCGGTGATGGGCTTGCTGCCAGAGCGCGCCAAAGTTTCGGGCGCCATCCATTTGAATGGCGCCGACCTCACACAACTGAACGAAGCCGACTTGTGCGAAATGCGCGGTGCGCGCATGGCCATGATTTTTCAAGAGCCCATGACTGCGCTCAATCCGCTACATCCCATTTGGAAGCAAATTGCCGAGCCCCTTCAATTGCACCAGGGCATGGACTTAAGCCGCGCCAAAGCACGTGCCCTAGAATTGCTAGAACGTGTGCAATTGCCACGCGCCAAAGAGCGGCTCGACGCTTACCCGCACCAACTCTCGGGTGGCCAGCGGCAACGCGTGATGATTTCCATTGCACTCGCATGCCAACCCGATATCTTGATTGCCGACGAACCCACCACAGCGCTCGATGTCACAGTGCAAAAAGAAGTGCTGAATTTGATTCGCCAACTGGTGGCTGAAGACGGTATGGGCTTGCTGTTGATCAGCCACGATTTAGGCCTCATGCGTGATCAGGTGGACCGTGTCATGGTGATGTATGGCGGTGCGGTGGTTGAAAGCGCCAGCACGGAGGCTCTGTTTGAAAAACGTGCGCATCCCTACACGCAAGGTCTGTTTGCAGCACGTCCGCAGCTGGGCTTAAAACGCGGCACAAGGCTTCAAACCATTCCAGGCAATGTGCCTGATATTTTCAATTGGCCGCAAGGCTGTGCATTTGCAGACCGTTGCCCTTATGTGCAAACCAACTGCCGCCAGTCATTGCCGCAGCTTGAACAGGTCCCCAACCCAACGCTAGCAGAAGGTTTGCCTGCTGCGGCTGAACACTGGGTGCGCTGCCCCCAATGGCAACACTTGGAGGTGGCCGCATGAGCAACCCGTCATCCGTGTTGTTAGACGTTCAACACGTCAGCCAACAATATGCATTGCCCAAGCCTTCTTTGTTTGCCAAAGCGGGCCACATTCAAGCCTTGAACGATGTGAGTTTTCAACTCCAGGCTGGCCAAAGTTTGGGCATTGTGGGCGAGTCGGGTTCTGGCAAATCGACGCTGGCCCGTTTGGTCATGGCCTTGGAAAAACCAATGCAGGGCAAGGTGGTCTTCAAAGGGCAAGATCTGAACACCTTGAGTGCCGATCAATTGCGCGCAGCGCGCAGTGATTTTCAAATGGTCTTTCAAGACCCCTATGGCTCGCTCGATCCACGTCAAAAGGTTTTGCGCATTGTGTCCGAACCGCTGCACAGCACCTTGCACAGTGGCTCAGGGAAATCACTGAGCTCACAAGATTTAAAAGACCGGGCGGCCCAAGCACTGACCGAGGTGGGTTTGCGCGCCTCTGACCTTGACAAATACCCCCATGAATTCTCGGGCGGCCAACGTCAACGCATTGCCATTGCCCGGGCACTGATTACCAGGCCCTC
>CANGCI010000173.1 GCA_947451995.1 Comamonadaceae bacterium
ACACACGCAATGAGCGTTACGCCAAACCGCAACTGAACCTTTCGCTCGATATGCGCCTCTAATTTGGATGCCTACATGCAGGGGGTCAAACTGACAATTTGTTCACTGCTGCTGTTAGGTGGAGCCTTGAATGCGGCCACTCTTCAGGGCAAGGTGATTGGCGTTGCCGACGGCGACACCGTGACGCTGTTGGATGCGCAAAAGAATCAACACAAAATTAGATTGCAGGGCATAGACGCCCCTGAAAAAGCGCAGGCCTTTGGCAACAAGTCAAAACAATCCTTGCATGAAATGGTTCATGGCAAAGAAGTCATGGTCGATTTTCAGAAAAAAGACAAATACGGCCGAACCGTTGGCAAGGTTTTGGTGAACAACACCGATGTTTGTTTGGAACAAATCAAGCGCGGCATGGCTTGGCACTACAAACAATATGCCAATGAACAAGCCCCAGAAGACCGCGATATTTATGCACAGGCAGAATTGACGGCCCGCACGCAATCCGTTGGCTTTTGGAAAGACAAAACCCCCACACCGCCTTGGACGTTCAGGCAGCAGAACAAGTAAGTGCCTGGGCCTGGGCATGCCCATTGAATTGCCCAACACTAGGGTAATGCCGATTGAAATTTTGGCCAGTTGACGTACCTTATTGGGGTCAGATCAACATTAATTTAATGAGAGTCAAATGAGCTGTGAGCACAACTCACTCTGTCGTAGAGCAAGTCGCAAACAGCGTTCATAACTGCTTTACTTTCTAGCTATGATGATTTCACATCACGCTAAATCCCAAGGGAATCAACATGAGCGACAAGCTACGTAGAATTTTTCCGTTCTTTTTCATGGCTTGCGCCGCTGGCCTGACATTGTCAAACCTTGCTGTTGCACAGCCCGCCAAGCCACTCAAACTGATCGTCCCGTTTCCTGCAGGCGGAACAGCCGATGTGCTGCCACGTTTATTGGCAGAAAAGATGCGCGCGCAGTTTCCTGCGGGTGTCTTAGTGGAAAACAAGGTAGGCGCTGGTGGCAACATTGGCGCAGACTTTGTCTTCAAGTCTGACCCTGATGGCAGCATATTGTTGGCCTCACCTCCTGGCCCAGTGGCGATTAACCACCATTTATATAAAAAACTCAGTTTCGATCCAACGCGCTGGCAACCCGTCACTGTGATGGCAACTGTGCCCAATGTATTGGCTGTCAGTCCCAAAGTACCTGCTAAAAATTTAGCAGAGCTCATTGCCTATTTGAAAGCTAACCCTGGCAAAGTAAGTTATGCATCGCAAGGCAATGGCTCCACCTCTCACCTCACAGCCAGTATGTTCATGCAACTTACTGGAACAGAGATGATTCATGTTCCTTACAAAGGAACAGCGCCGGCTTTGGTTGACCTGATGGCAGGCACCGTCGACATCTTCTTTGACAATCTCAGTTCGTCTATGCAGTTTCATCAGACTGGAAAAATTCGAATTTTTGCAGTTGCAGATGATCAGCGTTCAAAAGCCTTGCCGCAAATTCCTACTTTTTCTGAGCAAAAGCTAACCGGCATGCAAGCGGTCACCTTCTTCTCGATCATGGCGCCGCCTGGCACACCGATAGCGGCTATGACCAATATTTACAAGTCAGTATCTGAAGCACTTTCAAACTCAGATATCAAGCAGAAATTTTTAGAGCAAGGCGCTGAACCTCGAGGATGGAGCCCAGAACAAACTGCCAAATTTGTGCGCGACGAATCTGAAAAATGGCAAGCGGTCATCAAAAATACCAACGTCTCTTTGGATTGAGTCTAGACAATGAAAGACACACAAGCCCATTGGCAAAGTGAATCACTGACTCGGATTCCTTATTCGCTTTATGGCGACGAAGGCATTGCGGCCAAGGAAAAAGTTGATATTTTTCACGGCAATACTTGGAATTTTTTGTGCCTAGAAGCAGACCTTCAAGATGCCGGAGACTACCGCACCACACATGTGGGAGAGACGCCCGTTGTGGTGGTCAAAGACCAAGACAAGCAGATCTATGCCTTTGAAAACAGATGCGCGCACCGAGGCGCATTGATTGCCTTAGAAAAGTCTGGCAAAGATGCTAATTTCCAATGCGTCTATCACGCTTGGAGTTACAGCCGTCAAGGCGACCTTACTGGCGTTGCGTTTGCCAAAGGTGTTAAGGGCCAAGGGGGCATGCCTGCCACCTTCTGCAAAGAAGAACACGGCCCCAGAAAATTGCGTGTCACTGTTTATTGTGGTTTGGTATTTGGCACCTTCTCAGTTGACACACCAGACATTGAAACTTATTTGGGTCCTGAAATTTGTGCGCGTATTCAACGGGTGCTGCACAAACCAATTGAAGTCATTGGACGCTTCACGCAAGCCCTGCCCAACAACTGGAAGCTTTATGTTGAGAATGTGAAAGACAGCTACCACGCCAGTCTGCTACACATGTTTTTTACTACCTTCAAACTCAACCGCTTGTCGCAAAAAGGTGGCGTCATCGTTGATTCGACGGGTGGTCATCATGTCAGTTATTCCATTGTTGAAAACGATACGGCAGACAACTCTTACAAAGACCAAGCCATTCGCGCCGACAACGATCAGTATTTATTGAAAGATCGCTCGTTACTGGCAGGCTTCAAAGAGTATGACGATGGCATCACGCTGCAAATTTTGTCCGTTTTCCCCGGCTTTGTTTTGCAGCAAATTCAAAATTGCCTTGCCGTTCGACAAGTCCTGCCCAAAGGTGTCGATCGCACCGAATTGAACTGGACCTATTTCGGCTATGCCGACGACACCACAGAGCAGCGCAAAGTTCGCCTCAAGCAATCCAACTTAATCGGGCCAGCTGGCTTTATCTCAATGGAAGACGGCGCAGTGGGTGGCTTTGTTCAGCGCGGCATTCATGGCGCGCAAGGCTATGAAGCCGTGGTGGAAATGGGGGGTGATCACACTGGCTCCAGTGAAGGACGCGCCACAGAAACTTCCGTCAGAGGTTTTTGGAAAGCCTATCGCACGCACATGAAAATTTGATCGACAGAAAGCCACCATGATTGATTTAATGACACTGTGCGCTTTCAATGCCGCCTACGCCTTTTCCATTGATAGCGACTCGCTTGAAACATGGCCTCAGTTTTTCACGGAGGATGCGCTTTATCGCATCACTCACATTGAAAATGAAAACGAGAACTTAGCAGCTGGCATTGTGTACGCAGACTCGCGAAACATGCTAATTGACCGCATTGCAGCGTTGCGTTTGGCAAACATTTACGAGCGCCAAAGGTACCGTCACATCTTGGGCATCCCAGCCATTGTTGAACAAAATTCAGAAGCTACTTATGCGCACACGCCTTTTATGGTGGCGCGCATCATGGCCACGGGGCAGACAGATATCTTTGCAACAGGGTTTTACAAAGACAAGTTTGTCGGCAGCCATGGCGCTGCAGTCAATGGTCCCTCATTCGGCATTTTGTTGCAAGAAAGAATTGCCGTTTGCGACAGCACCGTCACAGACACCCTTCTGGCTTTGCCTTTATGACCCAATCTGTTAGAAAAATTGGCCTCAGCCTAGGCGATCCCAATGGCATCGGCCCTGAGATTACGCTCAAGGCATTGAGCCAATTGCCTGCATCAGCACTTCCGTCCATCACTGTTTTTGGATCTGAATTGGTCTGGCACACAACAGCTGCTTCCTTAGGCCTCGTTCAGTTAGCCCAACAAGTCCAAATCAACAACAGTGGTTCCATTTCCGAGTCAGAATTCAATCCAGGTCTTGTCTCAGCAGCAGCCGGTAAGTCGGCTGTCGACAGCGCAACGGCAGCCATTCAAGCCTGCCAGGCTGGCCAATTGGATGCAGTCATCGCTTGCCCGCATCACGAAACCGCCATACATCAAGCAGGCATTGCCTTCAGTGGTTATCCATCCTTGGTTGCCAAGGTCTGCGGCTTGAATGAGGACGACGTATTTCTGATGCTAGTCGGTGGGGGTTTGAAAATTGTGCACGTGACGCTTCATGAAAGTGTTCAAACGGCATTGAATCGCCTTAGCCCACAGCTGATAGAAAAAGCAACGATTGCCGGTATTCAAGCCTGTGTTCGATTGGGCATTGAAAAACCCAAAGTGGCCATGTTTGGCATCAACCCTCATGCGTCTGAGGGCAGTCTTTTTGGACCAGAAGATTTGGCCAATACGGTGCCTGCCGTCAAATCGCTCCAAGCCGCTGGTTACAACATCAGTGCGCCTCAAGGTGGAGACGTTTTCTTGGCTCAAAGGCAACACGATTTGTATGTTGCCATCTTTCACGACCAAGGTCACATTCCGGTCAAGCTCTTGGCACCCCACGCGGCCAGTGCACTCAGCATTGGCGCGCAAGTTCTCTTGTCCAGTGTTGGCCACGGCTGTGCCATGGACATTGCAGGGAAAAATTTGGCAGATCCGAAAGGACTTCTGCGAACAATTGAGTTGATAGCCCCCCATTTAGCTAAGGCCGCAAATGACATCGCAAAATGAATTGGCGAAATCAAATACGCATGTCACTTCTGCATGCAAATTGTTGTTGGAAGCCGCGCGAAGTGGTGTTGAATTTATTTTTACCAATTTAGGCAGCGATCATCCAGCCTTCATTGAAGCATTTGCAACATTGGCAGCAACAGGCGAGCGCATGCCACAAATCATCATTTGCCCACACGAGATGACGGCCCTCAGCGCAGCACACGGCCATGCCTTGGTCAGTAGGCGCGCACAAATGGTTTTGGTCCATGTCGATGTTGGCACTCAAAACTTGGGAGGCAGTGTTCATAATGCTGCAAGATCAAGGGTTCCTGCCATTATTGTGGC
>CANGCI010000174.1 GCA_947451995.1 Comamonadaceae bacterium
ATTGACGTTTACGTTAACGTCAATTAGCGACCCACTTCAAGAGACACACCATGACCGATCTGTCTGCCGAATTCAAAGCCCTGGCCGAATACCGCCCCACGAACAAGGTGCGTTTTGTCACCGCCGCCAGTCTGTTTGACGGGCATGACGCGGCCATCAACCTCATGCGCCGCATCTTGCAAAGCATGGGCGCCGAAGTGATTCACTTGGGTCACAACCGTTCGGTCGATGAAGTGGTGACAGCTGCCTTGCAAGAAGATGCGCAAGGCATTGCGATCAGCTCTTATCAGGGCGGCCACGTTGAGTATTTCAAATACATGGTCGACTTGCTGCGCCAACGCGGCGGCGAACACATTCAAGTTTTTGGCGGCGGCGGCGGTGTGATTGTTCCCGCCGAAATTCGCGAATTGCATGCCTATGGCGTGGGTCGCATTTACTCCCCCGAAGATGGTCAGCGCATGGGCTTGGCCGGCATGATTGGCGAGATGGTGATGCGTTGCGACAAAGACATCAGCGCTTACGCACCCAAAGATTTAAAAGCCATTCAAGGTGCCACAGAGGCCAACTGGCGTGCCTTGTCACAACTCATCACTGTGCTGGAAAACGGCAACGCCTCCGCCGACATGGTGGCCGCATTGCGCACCGAAGCCGCCAAGCACAAAGTGCCCGTGTTGGGCATCACTGGCACCGGCGGTGCGGGCAAGTCATCACTGACCGACGAACTGATTCGCCGTTTGCGTTTGGACCAAGGCGACGACTTGCGCATTGCGGTGGTGTCGATCGATCCTTCACGCCGCAAGAGCGGTGGCGCCTTGTTGGGCGACCGCATTCGCATGAACGCCATCAACCCTTGGCGCAATGGCGCACGCGTGTTCATGCGCAGCTTGGCCACCCGCGATTTTGGCAGCGAAATTTCGGCGGCTTTGCCTGATGTGGTGGCCGCTTGCAAGGTGGCGGGCTTTGATGTGGTGGTGGTCGAAACGTCAGGCATCGGCCAAGGCGATGCCGCCATCGTGCCGCACGTGGATGTGCCCATGTACGTCATGACCCCGGAGTTTGGTGCCGCCAGCCAATTAGAAAAAATCGACATGCTCGACTTTGCCGAGTTTGTGGCCATCAACAAGTTTGACCGCAAAGGCGCCAGCGACGCCCTGCGCGATGTGGCGAAACAAGTTCAGCGCAACAAAGAAGCTTGGACGGTTCCCACAGAACAGATGCCCGTGTTTGGCACCATGGCTGCGCGCTTCAATGACGATGGCGTGACAGCTTTGCACCAAGCGCTCAAAGTGCGCTTGGGCGAGCTGGGCTTGAAGTTAAAAGATGGCTTGTTGCCCGCAGTTGATGTGCGCCACAGCACCAACCAAACGCCGGTGGTGCCTGCTTCACGCACCCGCTATTTGGCAGAAATTACAGACACCGTACGCGGCTACAAAAAGCAAGCCCGTGCCCAGGCCAAATTGGCGCGTGAAATTCAACAGTTGCGGGCTGCCGCTGTGATGTTGGAAGTGGACAAACCGGGTCGCGCAAAGGCGTCGGAAGCCGCCAATGACTTGGCTGCACGACGCGAAGAAACACAAGACCCTTCGGCCAAAAAACTCTTGGCCCAATGGCCCGAGATGCAACAAGCCTACGCCGGCGACGAGTACGTGGTCAAAATTCGCGACAAAGAAATTCGCACGGCGCTCACTTCCAAAACTTTGTCGGGCACCACCATTCGCAAAGTGTCCTTGCCTACCTACGAAGACCATGGCGAAATTTTGAAATGGTTGATGTTGGACAACGTGCCTGGCAGCTTCCCGTACACCGCCGGTACCTTTGCCTTCAAACGTGAAGGCGAAGATCCCACACGCATGTTTGCGGGTGAAGGCGATGCCTTCCGCACCAACACACGCTTCAAGCTCTTGAGCGAAGGCATGCCTGCCAAGCGTTTGTCCACCGCCTTTGACTCGGTCACCTTGTACGGCAACGACCCCGATCCCCGTCCCGACATTTACGGCAAAGTGGGCAACTCGGGCGTGAGCATTGCCACGCTGGACGACATGAAGGTGCTGTACGGCGGCTTTGACTTGTGCAATCCCAGCAC
Organism: Comamonadaceae bacterium; assembly: GCA_947451995.1. Classification (GTDB taxonomy): domain Bacteria; phylum Pseudomonadota; class Gammaproteobacteria; order Burkholderiales; family Burkholderiaceae_C; genus Limnohabitans_A. The sequence goes on from CANGCI010000174.1 coordinate 2,084, forward strand.
CAGCGTGTCCATGACCATCAATGGTCCTGCGCCGTCCATCTTGGCCATGTTCATGAACACCGCCATTGATCAAAACTTGGAAAAGTTCAAAACCGAAAACGGTCGCGAACCCACCGACACCGAAGCCGCCAAAATTCGCGAATGGGTGTTGGCCAATGTGCGCGGCACCGTGCAAGCCGACATCTTGAAAGAAGACCAAGGCCAGAACACTTGCATCTTCAGCACCGAGTTCAGCCTGAAGGTGATGGGCGACATTGCACAGTACTTCGTGCACCACGATGTGCGCAACTTCTACTCCGTGTCGATCAGCGGTTATCACATTGCTGAAGCCGGCGCCAACCCCATCAGCCAGCTGGCCTTCACGCTGTCCAATGGCTTTACGTTTGTAGAAGCCTACTTGGCGCGCGGCATGCACATCGATGACTTTGCCCCCAACCTGAGTTTCTTCTTCAGCAACGGCATGGACCCCGAGTACACCGTGCTGGGCCGCGTGGCGCGCCGCATTTGGTCCGTGGCCATGAAGAACAAGTACGGCGCCAACGAGCGCAGCCAGAAGTTGAAGTACCACATTCAAACGTCTGGCCGCTCTTTGCATGCGCAAGAGATTCAGTTCAACGACATTCGCACCACATTGCAAGCGCTGATTGCCATTTACGACAATTGCAACTCACTGCACACCAATGCGTTTGACGAAGCCATCACCACACCCACCGAAGACAGCGTGCGCCGTGCCATGGCCATTCAGCTCATCATCAACCGCGAGTGGGGCTTGGCCAAAAACGAGAACCCCAACCAAGGCGCCTTCATCATTGAAGAGCTCACCGAGTTGGTGGAAGAAGCCGTGCTCACTGAGTTTGAAAAAATTGCAGACCGCGGCGGTGTGTTGGGTGCCATGGAAACCGGCTATCAGCGCGGCAAGATTCAAGACGAATCGATGCACTACGAAATGCTCAAGCATACCGGCGAGTACCCCATCATCGGCGTCAACACCTTCCGCAATCCTAAAGGCGACGAAGTGCTCGAGAAGCTGGAACTGGCCCGCTCAACCGACGACGAGAAGAAATCTCAACTCGACCGTTTGCATGCCTTCCACGCCAAACACGCCAAAGAATCGCCTGCCATGTTGGCCCGCTTGCAAAAGGCTGTGATTCACAACGACAACGTGTTTGAAGTCTTGATGGATGCCGTACGTGTTTGCTCATTGGGTCAAATCACCAACGCCCTCTTTGAGGTCGGCGGTCAATACCGCAGAAACATGTAATTCATGTGAATGCATCTTGAAAGTGAACGCAGCAGGGTGAAAGTCCTGCTGATTTACTTTGTTTATCGCTTTGTGCGACATTACGCGCATGAACATCCTTTTCATTGTCGACCCCCTCGCCTCCTTCAAAATCAAGAAGGACACCAGCTTTGCCATGATGCGCGAAGCGCAAAAGCGAGGCCACCAAGTGAGCGCCTGCGAAGTGCCCCACATTCAGTGGCAGCGCGGCGAATGTGTCAAAGCGCAAGTGCAAGACCTGCGCTTAACCGGCGACGCCAACACTTGGTACGAGGTCACATCATCGCGCGAAGCATGGCTCAAAGACTTTGACGCCATCATCATGCGCAAAGACCCGCCTTTTGACAGCGAGTATTTCTACGCCACGCATTTGCTCAGTCAAGCCGAGCGCGAAGGCGCCAAGGTGTTCAACAAAGCATCTGCTTTGCGCGATCACCCCGAAAAACTGGCCATCATGGAGTTCCCCCAGTTCATCGGCCCCACCTTGGTCACACGTTCAGCCGACGCCATCAAAGCGTTTCATGCAGAACACCAAGACATCATCTTGAAGCCCCTCGATGGCATGGGCGGCATGGGCATTTTCCGCGTGGGTGCCGACGGTTTGAATTTGGGCTCGATCATCGAGACCTTGAATTTGGACGGCGCGCAATCGGTCATGGTGCAAAAGTTCTTGCCAGCCATTGCGCAAGGTGACAAGCGCGTGCTCATCATTGGCGGCAAGCCTGTGCCATTCTGTTTAGCCCGCATTCCGCAAGGCGGTGAAGTGCGCGGCAACTTGGCGGCCGGTGGCAAAGGTGTGGCGCAACCCATTACCGACAATGACCGCGCCATTGCGGAAGCCATTGGCCCCATCTTGGCGGCCCGTGGTTTGTTGTTGATTGGCCTTGACGTGATTGGCACCAGCGTGACCGAAATCAACGTCACCAGCCCCACTTGCTTCCAAGAGATTTTTGATCAAACCGGTTGTGATGTAGCAGCCATTTTCATCGACGCCCTTGAAGCTGCGGTGAAGCAAGCTTGAAAACTGCGGCTTAAAGCAAAGCGCCGTCTCTGAACACCATCACCTCACCAGGCACAAAAGCCGTCCATGGCTCGTCCAAGGTGAGGGGGGCTGTGACCACCACCGCCACGCGATCGGTGGGGTTGGTTTTTTCGGCAAAGTTCACCTGCACATCTTCGTCTTTGAGTGTGGCCGTTTTGAACGGGTATTGCCGCAAGACATAGTGCAAATTGGTGGACGCGTGTGCCCACAGCGCTTGACCATTGGACAATAAAAAATTGAAGGTGCCGTGCTTTAAAATGTACGGGACCAACTCACGCAACGTGAGCGTGAGCTCTTCCACACTGGGCACCGACGCATGCGATTTGGACAGCTCTTGCATGATCCAACAAAACGCTCTTTCGCTGTCGGTTTGGCCCACAGGATGAAAGCTGCCATGCAAACGCGGGTTGAA
>CANGCI010000175.1 GCA_947451995.1 Comamonadaceae bacterium
CAACGGTAATTGACCTGATCGCCCGCGATGGCGGCCACCAACAAGAGGCCCATGGCCAAAGGCAGGCTGAGCAGGCCGGTGCCGCACAAGGTGCCGACCACAAACAAGAGGGAGTCGCCGGGCAGAAATGGCATGACCACCAGACCCGTCTCGACAAACACAATCAGGAACAGCAAGGCGTAGACCCAGGCGCCGTAATTCGCAACGAATGCTTCTAAATAGCGGTCGACGTGAAGTACAAAGTCCAGAAGTTGCATCAAGGTGTCCATGGGCCAATTATCTCCGTCTTCTGCCCCTTCCAAGTCGGCGCCAAGCCAGGGGCTGGAACACCTACAATTTGAGGATGAGCCAGCCCCAACCCCGACGAACCATTCGTGAACTCCCCGATGTGCTGATCAGCCAGATTGCGGCGGGTGAAGTCATCGAGCGCCCAGCCTCCGTGGTGCGTGAATTGGTCGACAACGCCCTCGATGCGGGCGCGCGCCACATCACGCTGCGCCTGTTGGGCGGTGGCATTCGCTTGATCTCGGTCGAAGACGATGGCTGCGGCATCCCCGTCGAAGAATTGCCCGTGGCCTTGAAACGCCATGCCACCAGCAAGATCGTCAGCTTGCAAGATTTGGAATCGGTGGCCACCATGGGCTTTCGCGGCGAGGCCCTGGCTGCCGTCAATTCAGTGTCTGAAATGAGCCTGTTGTCTCGGACCGAAGGCGCTGCCACAGCTTTCTTGTTAGATGGACAAACCGGTGAAGTCAGGCCTGCTGCGCGTGCCGTGGGCACGACGGTGGAAGTGAAGGAATTGTTTTTCTCAACACCTGCCCGCCGGCATTTTTTAAAGTCAGAAAATACCGAACTTGCGCATTGCATTGAAGCCGTCAGACGCCATGCCTTGGTGCGATCAGAGGTGAGTTTTGCCATTTGGCATGAAGGCAAAATTGTGGAGCAATGGCGCAGCCATCCTGGCGAAGCCGGTTGGAACCAACGCTTGGCCGATGTGCTGGGCGAAGACTTTGTCGCATCCTCCGTCAACATCGATTTCAGATCAGGCCCCGTGCATGTGCGCGGGCGCGCCGGCACACCCGACGCAGCGCGTGCGCGTGCCGACCAACAATTTGCATATGTCAACGGCCGTTTTGTGCGCGACAAAGTAATCACGCACGGTGCGCGCAGTGCCTACGAAGATGTGTTGCACGGGCAACGGCAACCGGTGTATGTGCTCTATTTGCAAATGGACCCCACGCGCGTCGACGTGAACGTGCACCCCACCAAAATTGAAGTGCGATTCAGAGACAGCCGCGAAGTTCATCAGGCCATGCGGCATGCCATTGAACGTGCACTGGCCGTGCCACGTGCGCAACTGTTGACCGGCGCCGAAACCAACTTGCCGCAAAGCAAGTTAGACCCAGGCGCTGCCGCTTCATTTTTAAGCCCAACACCCAGTGCCCCTGCGACACAAAGCACTTGGTCGCAGCGCGGCATGGCCTTTGGCAATGATCGGAGCAATCGCAGCGACCATGACCCTGCCAAAGCCATGGCCGACCTCAAAGCGCTTTGGGGCCAGACTGATCAAATTCAAGAACGCACACCGAGTTGGACGCCAAGCAGTGACAAGGCACCTGCAACGCTTTCACAAAATGAAAATGCTGAGCAAGCGTGGCCTTTGGGTCGCGCCATTGCGCAGCTTCAAGGCGTTTACGTCTTGGCTGAAAACAGCCAAGGCCTGATCGTGGTTGACATGCATGCAGCGCATGAACGCATTGTTTATGAACGGCTCAAGCAACAACTCGACACCACCCGCATCACCAGCCAACCGCTGTTGATTCCCGCATCGTTTGCCGCCACACCCCAAGAAATCGCCACCGCAGAAAACTGCGCCGAGGTGTTGCAACAGTTGGGCCTCGAAGTGTCTGCGCTGTCGGCCAAAACTTTGGCGGTGCGGGCCGTGCCCACTTCTTTGGCGCAAGGTGATGCCGTGGAATTGGCGCGCAGCGTTCTGGCCGAGTTGGCCCAGCACGATGCTGCCACCGTGGTGCAACGTGCGCAAAACGAAATCTTGGCCACCATGGCTTGCCATGGTGCGGTGCGGGCCAATCGCAAGCTCACCTTGGATGAAATGAACGCCTTGTTGCGCCAGATGGAAGCCACCGAACGGTCGGATCAATGCAATCACGGCCGCCCCACTTGGCGACAGGTCAGCATGCGCGAATTAGACGCCTTGTTCTTGCGAGGCCGTTGATGTCCCACACACCCACAAGTTCACGCAGCCAAGCCATGACGGTGCTGCTGCTGGCACTGCTACTGGGCTTGCAACCGGTCACCACCGATTTGTATTTGCCTGCCCTGCCCGCCTTGACCCAAGGCTTTGGGGCCAGCATGGTGCAGGCACAACTCACCCTCACAGCCCTGCTCCTCGCTTTCGGCACCTCTCAATTGGTCTGGGGCCCTTTGTCCGACAAATGGGGCCGCAGACCCGTTTTGTTGGGCGGCATTGCTGTCTACGCGGCATCGGCCATTGCGTGCGCTTTGGCGCCTGACATTGAAACCTTGATTGCAGGCCGCACGCTTCAGGGCGTGGCCATGGGCGCGTGCGTCATGGCCGCACGGGCCGTCATTCGTGATTTGTACGAGCCCGTACAAGGCGCCAAAGTGATGTCTCAAGCGCTGTCGGGTTTGGGTTTGATTGCTTGCACATGCGTGCCCGTGGGTGGCTACCTCACGGATTTGTTGGGATGGCGTTGGGCTCTTAGCAGCTTGGTCATGTTTGCTGCGCTCACTGGGGTCCTGATTTACTTTTATTTTGACGAGAGTTTGAAGCAGCGCAACCCGCATGCACTTCAAGCCAAGACTTTGTGGGCGTCGGTCAAGCACATTGTTCGCAACCCCACGTTTCAAGCCTACAGCGCACTCTCCACGGCATCCTTTGCGGGTCTGTTTACCTTCTTGGCCACATCGTCTTTTGTGTTTACGCAAAGCATGGGCTTGAGTAAAACGGTGTATGGCCTGTTGATGGTCTCCATGTCGCTGTCCTACATCGTTGGCACTTTTTTCTGCCGCTGGTTGTTGCTGCGCATCAGTGTGCAAACTTGTGTGTTTGTGGCCAGCTTTGTGAGCTTGTTTGCCGGTTTGCTTTTAATGCTGGTTGCTTATGTTGGCCCTGGCCAATCTTGGTTTGGTGCATGGGCCATCATGGTGCCCATCAACATCTTTTTATTGGCACATGGCGTGCATCAACCTTGCGGCCAAAGTGGCTGCATCGCCCCTTTCCCTGAAATGGCTGGCACGGCCTCGGCCCTGAACGGTTTTTCAATGATGCTGGTGGCTTTTGCCATGGGCACCTGGATTGGCACGCACATGACAGACCCGCTTCAAGCCATGGCGCAGGGCCTCATGCTCTGGTCCACATGCTTGGCCTTGATCGGCAGCTTGGCTGTTCGCAGAATTCCATTGCCGCGCATGACTTCGTCTGCACCAAAGACCACCGCGCCATGAAAATTCGTGCGCTCGCCATTGCCGGACCCACCGCCAGCGGCAAAACAGGCTTGGCCTTGGCCATCGCAGCGCATTTGGAATCACGCGGTGGCGCAGAGATCATCAGCGTGGACTCCGCTTTGGTCTACAAGGGCATGGACATTGGCACAGCCAAACCCACACAAGAAGAGTTGGCCACCGTATCGCACCATCTGATTGACATTCGCGATCCGCTGGTCGCCTACAGCGCAGCCGAATTTGCGCGCGATGCGGCCAGCTTGGTGAACGACATTGCAAGCCGCGGCAAAGTTCCCTTGTTGGTAGGCGGCACCATGCTGTACTTCAAAGCCATGCTAGAGGGTTTGAACGACATGCCTGCTGCCGACCCTCAAGTCAGAGCCCAAATTCAAGCAGAAGCCGAAGTGGCTGGTTGGCCCGCCATGCATGCGCAACTTCAAGCCGTCGATCCGCAAACAGCGGCAAGATTGGCACCTGCCGACAGCCAACGCATTGCCCGTGCGCTGGAGGTTTTCAGAATCTCTGGCCAGCCTCTGTCGAGCTTTCAACACAACATCAGCACGGCCAACACAAGCCCTGAAACAGCTGAAGGCCAAGCCCCAACAAACGCACTGAACTTCCACAACGTCCCCATGCTGAGCCTTGAGCCTCTAGATCGGGCGTGGCTACACCGCCGCATTGCGCAACGCTTTGACGACATGTTGGCGCAAGGATTTTTAGATGAAGTTAAAGCCTTGCGCGCGCGAGGCGACTTGAACATTGACCTGCCCTCTATGCGCTGTGTGGGGTATCGCCAAGCATGGGAGGCACTCGATGGCAGCCTGCCTATGGCAGAACTGCGAGATCGCGGCGTCTTTGCGACCCGTCAATTGGCCAAGCGACAACTCACTTGGCTCAGAAGCATGCCGCACCGGCATGTGCTGCAGGCCGATGGCACGGATATCTTGGCGCAAGCGCGCCAATGGGTTGAAGCGCAACTGGGTTAATTCAATCCCAATTTGCTTTGCCGCGCAGCGCCTTGGTCTGCCCCCTTTTCACTTTGCTTTCGACACGCTTCACTTGAGAGCTGCGGGTGGGCCGTGTAGCTTTGCGTTTCTTGGGAACCACCGCCGCCATTTCCAGCAAATCGTGCAATCGCAGCAGTGCCGCCATGCGGTTCATGTCTTGGCTGCGGTGTTCTTGCGATTTGATCACCACCACCCCGCTTTGGGTAATGCGATGGTCAGACAAAACGAGCAGCCGTTCTTTCAATGCCATGGGCAAACTGGAAGCGCGAATGTCAAAGCGCAATTGAATGGCGCTGGCCACCTTGTTCACATTTTGACCCC
>CANGCI010000176.1 GCA_947451995.1 Comamonadaceae bacterium
AGAGTTGACCAACACGCCATTGACCTTGTCGCCAAAGCCATCGTGCCATTCAGTCTGGCTGAAGGTGATGCCTTTGGAGGCCACCACTTGCTGAATGGGCAATTGGTATTTGAGGGCAAACGCAAAGTCGCGCTCGTCGTGCGCTGGCACGCCCATCACGGCGCCATCGCCATAGCTCATGAGCACGTAGTTGCCCACCCACACTTCCACAGGTTTGCCTGTGAGCGGGTGCGTGACGGACAAGCCGGTGCGCATGCCCTCTTTTTCTTTGACCGCCATCTCGGCTTCGGTGGTGCCGCCCTTTTGGCAGGTCTCAATGAACGTGGCCAATGCGGGTTGTGTGAGGGCTGCATGTGCGGCCAAGGGGTGCTCTGGTGCCACGGCACAGAAGGTGACACCCATGATGGTGTCGGGCCGTGTGGTGAACACATGCATCTTGCCGTCTTGGATCAGCTGACCATCGGCACCGCGAATGTCATGCGGAAACGCAAAGCGCACGCCGGTGGATTTGCCAATCCAGTTTTCTTGCATCAACTTCACACGCTCGGGCCATCCGGGCAACTTGTCGCCGGTGACAAAGTCGAGCAGCTCTTCGGCGTAATCGGTGATCTTCAAGTAGTAGCCAGGAATCTCGCGCTTCTCAACCACCGCACCTGTGCGCCAGCCTTTGCCGTCAATCACTTGCTCGTTGGCCAACACGGTTTGATCAATCGGATCCCAATTGACAACTTGCGTCTTGCGATAGGCCACACCCTTTTCGAGCATCTTCAAGAACAACCATTGGTTCCACTTGTAGTAGCTGGCATCGCACGTGGCCACTTCGCGGCTCCAGTCGATGGCCAAGCCCATGGCCTGCATCTGCTTCTTCATGTAAGCGATGTTTTCGTAGGTCCACTTGGCAGGCGGCACACCGTTTTTGAGCGCCGCATTTTCAGCGGGCAAACCAAACGCATCCCAGCCCATGGGCATGAGCACGTTGTAACCGTTCATGCGCAAATAGCGCGTGAGCATGTCGTTGATGGTGTAGTTGCGCACGTGACCCATGTGCAGCTTACCGCTGGGGTAGGGCAGCATGGAGCAGGCGTAAAACTTCTTTTTACTGGCGTCTTCGGTAACGCGGTAGGCATCGCGAGCGTTCCACTGGCTTTGCGCCGCGGGCTCAACTTCGAGGTGGTTGTACTTGTCTTGCATGATGGTGCAAATTGTAGGTGTTTGGCGGGGTGAATTCCCCGTCAGGGCAGGCACAGGGCCATTAGCGTGCAGGGCTGTTGCCCGATCCTGGCGCCGCCACGAAGCCAATGCGGCTCAACCCAGCTTGCTGGGCCAGGCTCATCAGTTCTAAAACCTGGCCATAGGGCACCGATTGGTCTACTCGAAGCTGCACCTCGAGCTGCGGTTTTTGCGTGGCCATGCGCTGCAGGGCCTCGGGCAAGGCGGTCAGGGCAATGGGTTGGTCGTTTAAGAACAGCTCTTGCGCCTGATTCAGGCTGAGGGTGAGCGATTCAGGCGCTTCACCGGCTTGGGCCGCCTTGGCTTGTGGCAAATCCAAGCGAATGGCGCTGGTGAGCAAGGGTGCCGTGAGGATGAAAATGACCAACAAGACCAGCATCACATCCACCAAAGGCGTGACATTGATGTCACTGAAGGGTTTGGCGGGGGTAGGGCGGGAAAAGCGACCGAAGGCCATGGCGCGGGGATGACGTGGGGGTGGCGCCGCTGCGTTAGCGCTGACGACCCGTAAGCAAGTTCAACAGGTCTTGGGCAAAACCTTCCAACTCAATTTCAATGTGGGCAACTTTGCGGCCCAACACGTTGTAGGCCAGCACGGCAGGAATGGCCACCGCCAAACCCGCAGCGGTCATGACCAGCGCTTCACCCACAGGACCTGCAACGCGGTCGAGGGTAATTTGTCCGGCTTCCGCCATGCCACTGAGGGCGTTGAAGATGCCCCACACCGTGCCCAACAAGCCCACGAAGGGAGAGATAGCGCCTGCAGTGGCCAACATCAATTGGCCCCATTGCAGGCGACGAACTGTGGCCTGCATGCTGTCGCGCAGTACACGGGTGAGTTGGTGATCGCGCTCGCCCGCAGCGGCCAAAGTACCGCCCAAAGGCAAAACCGTGGCGTCCAACATGGGTTTGACGCACTGGTCGCGGTCAAATTGCGCCACTTTTTGCAAGGCGTCATCGAACTGCGCTGCTTGCCAAAATGCCGCAATGCTTTGAGGCACGTCGTGCTGCACACGTTGCAACACTGCCCACTTCCAAACAATGACGACCCAGGTGCTGACCGACAGCGCCAGCAAAGCCAAGGCCACGAAACGGATGACCCAGTCGCCTTGCAGCCAAAAGGTAAGCAAGCTCATGGGCAGACTTAACGCAGTGAGAGCACGTCAAACATGTCGAACAGACCGGTTTGTTGGCCTGCCAAGAAACGCACCGCCCGCAAGCTACCCTGGGCATAGGTGGCACGGCTGGAAGACTTGTGTGTCACTTCGATGCGCTCGCCCGTGCCGGCAAACAACACTGTGTGATCGCCCACAATGTCGCCACCGCGAATGGTGGCAAAGCCAATGCTAGAAGGATCGCGTTCACCGGTGACGCCTTCGCGGGCATAAACGGCGCAATCTTTGAGGTCGCGGCCCAAGGCGTCCGCAATGACCTCGCCCATTTTGAGGGCGGTGCCCGAGGGCGCATCGACCTTGTGGCGGTGATGCGCCTCGATGATTTCGATGTCGTAGCCTGTGGCCAAAGCTTTGGCCGCCATTTCAAGCAGCTTGAGCGTGACATTGACACCTACGCTCATGTTGGGCGCCATGACGATGGCGATGTCTTTGGAGATGGCTTTGATTTCGGCTTTTTCGGCATCGGAAAAACCGGTGGTGCCAATGACCGCCTTCACGCCCAAGGCTTGACACACTTTGAGGTGCGCCAAGGTGCCTTCGGGTCGTGTGAAGTCAATCAGGTAGTTAGAGTTTTGCAAGCCCGCCTTGAGATCGCCTGTGACCAAAACGCCACTGGCTTTGCCCAACGAGGCGCTGGCATCGGTGCCCACAGCAGCGCTGGTGGGCAAGTCCAATGCGCCCGACAAGCGGCAGTCGTTAGATTGGGTGATGGCTTCAATGAGCATGTGGCCCATGCGGCCAGAGGCGCCAGCCACGGCAATGGCGTGCATCGCAGCGCCTGAAGAATGTGTAGAAACTGTGGTCATGGGGTTCATCAACGCGAAGCGGGTTCTAGCGGAGGATAAGAAGCGGGCAAGGGCGCAGCAGGTGCAGCAGGTGCAGCAGCAGACTCGGCTTTGCGAACGGGCACAGGGTATTTGCGCAAGTCTTCGTCTTTGGCTTCGAGTGTGGGCACTTTGAGGTTGGGCTTTTGCGCCACCAATTTGGTGACAAACTCGGTTTCGCTGGGCAGCTCATCGCCCGTGATTCGGTCTAAGAGATCGCCTTTGAACCAAACACTCAAGCTGAAGTTTTGGGGCGGGACGCCTTGTCTGCGGATGGTGAACACGTAGTCCCAGCGGTCTTCGTGAAACACGCTGGCCACCAAGGGGGTGCCCAAAACTTCGCGCACTTGCAAGCGGGACATGCCCGGCTTGAGAAAGTCTTTTTGTTCTTTGGAAACAAAGTTGCCTTGAACCACCTCAGGGATGTACAAAACCGCGTCGGCGGCCACATTCAAGCGGGGGACACTGCAGGCGCTGAGCAAGCCCAACAGCAAGGGCATGACAAGACCCAAGGTCCAGGGAGAGCGCAAAGGATGACGAATTTGTTTTTTCATGGATGCTTGGCAGGCCATATGATCGGGTCATTGTAGCGGTAGCATCTGGCTCTGGCACATTTGCCCGGGCCAATCCCCTCTCACTTTCAATTGCAACTGAAAAGACATGGACGAACTCAAAAGTACAGGCCTGAAAGCCACTGTGCCCCGCCAGAAAATTTTGGAAATCTTCCAAAAGGGCATGCAGCGGCACATGACCGCCGAGGATGTGTACAAGCAGTTGCTCAAGGACAATGCCGACATAGGCTTGGCCACCGTCTACCGGGTCCTGACGCAGTTTGAACAAGCGGGCCTGCTTAGTCGCAACCACTTTGAAAGCGGCAAGGCGGTCTACGAGTTGAACGAAGGTCAGCACCACGACCACATGGTCTGCCTAGACTGCGGCAAAGTGGAAGAGTTTTACGATGCCGAAATTGAAAAGCGCCAGCACGATGTGGCCTTGGCGAAAGGCTTTGTCATTGCCGACCATGCCCTGAGCTTGTATGCCCATTGCACGCGCAATCCCTGCCCCCATCGGGAGCGTGGCTAGCTCGCAAGGGCTTTAGCCCATGGCGGCGCGTTGCCGCGCCATGAAGTCTTGGTAGGTGTCAATGCCGCGCATTTGCAAAATGGTGTTGCGCACTGCAGCCTCCACCAACACCGCAATGTTGCGACCAGCCACTACCTGAATCACCACCTTGCGAACGGGAATGCCCAACACGTCTTGGGTGAGCGGCTCTGTGGGAATGCGCTCGTAATCACGCTCAAAGTTTTCGCGGCGGACCAAGTGCACGATGAGTTTCAAGCGCATTTTTCGGCGCACTGCGGTTTCGCCAAAAATACCGCGAATGTCGAGCAGGCCGATGCCGCGAACTTCCAACAAGTTCTGCAGCAACTCTGGGCATCGGGCTTCAATG
>CANGCI010000177.1 GCA_947451995.1 Comamonadaceae bacterium
ATGGACCTGACACACGAAACGTATGTTCACAGCACCAGCATTGGTCAACAAGAAATTGACGAAACACCCAGCCGTACTGTAACCGAGGGTGATTGCGTCACCACCAGTCGCTTCATGGAAGGCATCAAAGCACCACCTTTTTGGAAGATGGCCATGCGTGCCAATGACCTCGACGATGAAGCCACTGTAGACCGTTGGCAAATTTGCAAATTCACGCCCCCCAGCCATGTGCTGATTGAAGTGGGTGTGGCGTTGGCTGGCAAAGGGGGGTACCACGCCGACCCCAAAGACAAAGCCTACAGCGTGGTGGTTGATTTCATCACGCCTGAAACCGAGACATCGATTCACTACTTCTGGGGCATGGTGCGTCAATTCAAACCTGAAGATTCAACACTGACTGCGCAAATTCGCGAAGGGCAGGGCAAAATTTTCAGTGAAGATTTGGACATGCTTGAGCGTCAGCAAAAAAACTTGCTGGCATTTCCAGAACGCAAACTCAAAATATTGTCGATCGATGCGGGCGGTGTGATGTCGCGCCGTGTGATTGACCGACTGTTAGCCATTGAAAAGGCCGCTTGATATGTTTCGCACAACCACCTCATTCAAAACTGTTCTCTGGGCACTTTGCCTCGCTTGCTGCACTTGGGCCTCTGGCCAGCAGGCCTACCCCAGCAAAGCGCTCAAAATTGTGGTGCCTTTCGGCGCTGGCGGTGTCGCTGATTTAACAGCCCGCACCGTCGCGCAAAAGATGGGTGAGAACATGGGTCAAAGCATCGTGATCGAAAACAAGCCAGGCGCTGGCGGTGTGGTAGCCACCGATGCTGTCGCCAAATCGGCGCCCGATGGCTACACCTTGCTCTTGATGTCCAATGCCACTGCGGTCAGTGCTGGCTTGTTCAAAAGCTTGCCCTATGACGCTGAAAAAGACCTCATCCCTTTGTCAGTCTTAGGCACCTTTGACATTGCGATAGTGGTGCCCCAAGAGTCTAAGTTTGCCAGCTTGGCCGATTTGCTTGCTTTTGCCAAGGCCAACCCCGGCAAGCTCAACATTGGCAGCATCAATGTGGGCAGCACGCAGCATTTGGCAGCTGAACTGTTCAAATCAACTGCAGGCATTGATGCACAAGTGGTGCCTTTCAATGGCACCCCCGCAGTCTTAACGGCTTTGCGCGGTGGCCAAATTGATGTGGGCGTCGAAATTCTGGCGCCTGTGTTGCCGCAAATCAAAGGCCAAGCATTGCGCGCCTTGGCCGTGACAGGCGACAAACGTGCGGCTGCATTGCCACAAGTACCCACGGCCAAAGAAGCGGGTGTTAAAACTTTGTACGCTGCATCCTGGAATGCTTTGGCTGCACCTGCCAAAACACCCCGCGACATCGTTCAGCGTTTGAACCAAGAAATTCAATCTGCCCTGAACAACCCCGACGTTCGCAAAAAATTAATCGACATGAATGTCGATCCTCAGCCTGGCACCTTGCAACAGGCCGCAGATCTGCTCAGCAGTGAAACCAAACGTTGGGGCGATGTGATTCAACGTGCTGGCATCGCCAAACAATAAACCTGATTCAATCCACACACTTCATCTTTCAGAAAACATCGACATGCAGTTCACACAAATTGGTTTGATTGGTTACGGTGAAGTGGGCAAAACATTTGCCTTGGGTCTCAAAGAAAAGCCTGGGGTGACATCGGTGTCAGCGTGGGATTTGAAATTTGCTGCGCCAACACCTCTAAGCCTTCAAGCCGCCGAGCAAGCCCATGCTGCGCAGCACAGCATTCAGGCCGTCGGCGCCATGGCAGACCTTTGCGCGCAAAGCCAATTCATCATCTCTGCTGTGACTGCTTCCAATACTTTGTCGGTGGCGCAGCAAGCTGCGCAAAGCATTCGCCCAGGCACGGTGTATCTGGATTTGAATTCTGCCTCGCCTGGCACCAAGCAAGCCTGCGCGGCACTCATCGATGCCGCTGGCGGCATCTACGTTGAAGCAGGCGTGATGACTTCTGTTCCACCTTACGGCATCAAGGTGCCGATGCTCTTAGGCGGCGCACAATCTCAAAGCTTGGCGGCATCGCTGCAAGCCTGGGGCCTGGATGCCAAATCAGTGAGTGACAAATTGGGCGTGGCCAGCGCCATCAAAATGAGTCGCAGCGTCATGATCAAGGGCTTGGAAGCCTTGGTCATTGAAAGTTACGCCACGGCGCGCGCATACGGTGTGGAAGCGCATGTCTTGCCCACTTTGCAAGAAACATTTCCGCAAATTGATTGGTCCTTGCAGGGGGCGTATTTTTTCAGCCGCGTGGTGCAGCATGGCAAACGCAGAGCCGAGGAAATGCGCGAAGCCGCCAACACAGTCAAGGAAGCAGGCTTTGAGCCCTTCATGGCCTTGGCCACGGCCAACAAGCAGCAATGGGTGGCCGATCAAGCCGCGCAGGGTGTGTTCCAACATTTGCCCAAAGACGCAACGTGGCAAGACTATGCCGACTGCTTGCTTGCGGCGCGTCAACAAGGTGTTTGATGTTTGACATTCTGGCCATCACAGCCCCAATCTACATTGCCATTGCGCTGGGGTACGGCCTCACCCGATGGGGTTTCTTTCAGAAAACCGACATGCGAGCCTTTGGCACGTTTGTGGTGAAGGTGGCCATGCCGGCCTTGTTGTTCAATGCTTTGTCGCAGCGCAAAGTCAGTGACATTTTGAATGCTGAGTATGTGACGGCCTATGCCTTGGCGTCCTTGTTCACATTGAGCCTCAGCATTGCTTGGGCGCTGCGCGTGGGCAAAGCGAGTCGGAGCATGAGCAGTTGCTTGGCCATGGGCATGAGTTGCCCCAACAGTGGGTTTGTGGGCTATCCCGTCATGCTCTTGAGCTTAGGCCCCCTGGCCTCGGTTGCGGGGGTGGTGTTGGCACTCAACATGATGGTGGAAATTTTGCTCATCATTCCGCTGTTGCTGGCTTGGGCAGATACAGGGCAGGGACAAAGCCGTTGGCAAGGCATCATTTGGCAAACCCTGAAAGGCATGTTCTACAACCCCATGATTTGGGGCATTGTGCTGGGCTTTTTGTTCTCTTGGTTTGAATGGCAGTTGCCTTCCAGTCTTGGCAGAACCGTCAGTTTGTTTGCACAAGCCAGCGGCGCTTTGTCGCTGTTTGTCATCGGTGGCAGTTTGGTGGGCTTGCCAGTACAAGGCATGGGGCCACGCGTGGCGCAAATTGCCGCAGGCAAGTTGGTGTTGCATCCCTTGATGATGCTCGTGGTGATGACGTTCTTGTTGCCGATTCAAGATCCGGTGTTGCGCGTCGCTGCGTTGCTCACCTGTGCCATGCCCATGTTTGGCATTTATCCCATCTTGACGCAAAAGCACGGCCACGATGGCTTGAGTGCAGCAGCGCTGCTGGTCACCACCATGGCCTCATTTTTCACATTGAATGCGCTGCTTTGGCAGTTGAAAAACCTCAATCTGCTTTAACGCGTCCTGACGTGATCACAGGACGCCAGCGTTCAATTTCTTGGGCAATCAATTTGCCAAAAGCTTCTGGCGTTTCGGGTGTGGCCACAGCACCTTCTGTGGTCAGACGTTTTTTCAACTCTGCTGAGTTCAGTGCCACATTGATCTGTTGATTGAGTTTCAACACAATGTCACGCGGCGTACCCGCAGGTGCCACCACGCCGTACCACTGATCGGCTTCGAAATTTTTATAGCCGGCTTCGGCCACAGTGGGCAAGTCGGGAAGGGCATCGAGTCGTTTGGGACTGGACACGGCCAATGCGCGCAATTGACCGTTCTTCACTTGGCCCATGACGGCGGGCGCACCTGTGAAAAGCATTTGAATTTGACCGCCCATCAAATCGGTCACAGCGGGTGCCGTGCCGCGGTAAGGGATGTGCAAAATGGCTGTCTCCGTTTGCATCTTGAAATACTCGGTGGCTAAGTTGGCCGCACTGCCGTTGCCACCCGAGCCATAACTCAGTTGGCCCGGTTTGGACTTGGCCAAAGCAACCAATTCTTGAACGCTTTTGGCGGGCACATTGGGATTCACCACCAGCACATTGGGCACGCGCGCAACCCATGCGACAGGTGCAAAGTCTTTGACTGGGTTGTAGGGCAGTTTGGGATAGAGGCTGGGGTTGACGGCCAAAGTACCAATGTGTCCCATCAGCAGGGTGTAGCCATCTGCGGGAGATTTGGCTGCCTTGTCGGCGCCAATGCTGCCACCGGCACCGGCGATGTTCTCAATGATCACACTTTGGCCCCAGGCTTTGCTTAACTCTTGACCGATAGAGCGCGCCAAGATGTCAGTGCTACCGCCCGGTGTAAAGGGGACAATCATGCGAATCGGCTTTTGCGGATAGTTTTGCGCAGCCGTTTGTGCCGTGCTGAGTGATGCAGTGAGTGAAGTGGTGAGTGCCAGAAGGGCAGGGGCAATCCAAGTCAGCGTTTTCATGTTCAATGTTTTCAATGTTTCAAAGCAATTGTTGTGCGGTTTCACGAATTAGATTCAGTGTGGCCTGTTGTGTCAATGTGCTGGGCCTTTGCGAACTGACGGCACTGCTCAGTTGAATGCTCATGCGCGGCTCTGAAATGGGCCGTGTCACAAAGGCGGATGGTTTGATGGAGCGCGTGACAGCATTGCGCGACAAGATGGCGTTGCCAGCGCCGTCGGCCACC
>CANGCI010000178.1 GCA_947451995.1 Comamonadaceae bacterium
CTCTTGAATCGCAAAAGCGGTGTCTCGTTCGGTGATGTTTTGTGCATGCGACTGTTCGGCCGCAGACAACTGCGCTGTCGCTGCTTCCGCGCGACCACTCAGGCCGGCGCGCTCTTGCTTCATCTTTTCTAGCAGCTGTACTTTTTGCGAGAGCAACAGCTGTCTAAGTGACGCTTGTTGAAGATCGTTTTTCATGGTCCTGTCCTATGGCGAGCAAGTCACCATGCGGCGCGATGTCCCGCATGGGTCTTGTGTCCATCGTAGGCAGGTACAAAGAGGACCCGATTGATGCAGATCAAGAAAGCTTGCAATTCAAGCTGTGCTTGCCCAGATCTGGGTGCTTCAGGGCTTGCTTGTCATGCGCGCCATGAAGAGCTCATTACTTGCTTTGCGATCGGCTTGCACGCGTTGCATGCTGGGCCGTTCTGACCACATCTTCATGTAGGCTTTGACGGGCAAGTCGGCCAAGAAGTCACGGCCATAGATGGTTTTGGTGACGGCGGTGATCAAAGGCAAATGAACAGCAGCGGTGCAATCGGCCAATGTCATCTCTGCGCCAGCAATGAAGGGCTTGAACTGCGCCAAGGTGGCAAAGGCTGCCACGTTTTTCTCAAGTTGTGCGCCAATTTTTTCTTTGGTGGCATCGCTCACCTTGCCGCCAAAGAAAGCCTCTGGGTACAAATTGCGCGCAAGCAATTCCAAGTGCAAGTCCAAGAACGTCATCAACTCGCGCACTTTGGCGGCGGCAAAGGGGTCTTGCGGCATCAAGGGGTGGGCGGGATAGGCTTGCTCGATGTATTCCACCATCACGGTCGATTCGCACAGGTTGCCGTGTTCTGTTTTCAAATAAGGCACTTTGCCCAATGGACTGCCCAATGGGTCTGTTTCGCCCACCCAAACCAACTCTTCTTCAAAGGTCACGCCCTTTTCAAGCAGCGCCAATTTAACTTTGTTGTGATAGTTGCTGGCGCCAAAGCCGCAGAGTTTCAGCATGTCGTGTCTCCTGATTAGAAAGCGCAAGCTTATGCGCTGCGCTGACGATTTGGCGTCTCCAAGTTGACGCGATTTGGCGATGCGTTAAGCTTCTCCCCAAGACCTTTCTCTAGGAGCGACCCATGAGCGACCCATCTGCCTTCGGATTTGGAAAATTTGTACCTGGTTTTGATTTTTTACAAAACCTGGGGCAAGCGGCCAACCCTGGTGCGAAAGGCTCGCCCCAAGGCATGCCCAACATGGCCAGTTGGGTGGCGCCCACTCTGAACATCGAAGAGTTGGACAAACGCATTCAAGAACTCAAAACAGTTCAGTTTTGGTTAGAGCAAAACACCAACGCACTCAAGGCCACCATTCAAGCCTTGGAAGTTCAAAAGATGACCTTGTCCACATTGCAAGGCATGAATGTCAACATGGCCGATTTGGCCAAGGCTTTCACAGCCAAGATGCCAGATCTGAATCCAGTCAAAGACACGGCGACAAGCCAAGCAGCAACAAGTGCCGCTGAAGGGGCGACAGAAGCTTCTGCAGAAGCCCCAGAAAAACCAGCGGTCGATCCCATGCAGTGGTGGGGCTCGCTGACGCAGCAGTTTCAAAACATCGCAGCGGCGGCTGTCAAGGACGTTGCGGCAAAGGCCATGAAAGATGCGCCCAAACCAGTGCGAAAGAAAACAGCCGCCAAAAAAGCACGTCCTTCTCGCGCCAAAAAAGCGGGCGCTGCTGCACCATCAAGCGCCATCTAAGATCACCCGCCTCATGAGTTTGTTTCCTTTTGGTCACGCCACGCATCCGCAGTGGCAAATGGCAGCTGGCCTGGTCATCGCGCAAGTGCGCGCGCAAATGACCTTGCCTGGCCACGCAAGCAAGCCCCGCCTGGGCCTGCTCTACATCACCGACCATTACGCCAACGAAGCGCAAGCCATCTTGGCGCACCTGAGGCAAGAGTTGCCCATGGTCAAAGATTGGGCCGGTACCGTGGGGGTGGGGGTGGCGGCCAACAATGCAGAATATTTTGACGAGCCTGGCATGGCTTTGATGCTGTGCGATGTGCCCGCGGCGCATTACCGCGTGTTTTCTGGCGCACAAGCCTTGCCTGCCGATTTTGTGGCGCAGAGTGCGCTGGTCCATGCCGATCCGCAAACGCCCGACTTGGCTGAATTGATTGCCGAAATGGCGGGTCGTACCCAGTCTGGTTATTTGTTTGGGGGCCTTACAGCCAGTCGCAAACAAAATGTTCAATTTGCTTGGCAAGCGCCCAACGCGGTATCTTCAAATTCTTTTCAAGAGCCCTTCGATTCATCGCCCTCCCACGACTTGAACAACGGCGTTATCACGGGCGTTCTCACGGGCGGGCTCAGTGGCGTCGCCTGGTCGCCCGATGTGCAAATCTTGTCGCGCGTGACGCAGGGCTGCGCGCCGCTTGGCAAAGAGCGCGAAATCACAGAAGCCCAAGGCAATGTGATTTACCAACTCGATGGTCTGCCTGCACTTGATGTGTTGCTGGAAGATTTGCAAGTGTCTTTGAGCGATCCGCAAAAAGCATTGCCTGCAGTGCGCGCGACCTTGGTGGGCCTCACCTCAGCGGGGCAACGTGCCATCGGCAGAACGGGCAGTTTGGGTGCGGATGTGCGCGTTCGCCACATCATTGGTCTCGACCCCGCACGCAAAGGCATTGCCATAGCCGAACAGGTTGAAGCGGGCGAACGTTTGGCTTTTTGCCAAATGAGTTTGCAAGCTGCCAAGGCCGATCTGCGCAGAATTTGCGCAGAGATCAGAGAAGAGCTAGAGCCTGAAACTTTGAGCATGGAAACGGCACACGCTTTGGCGGCCAGTGAGGCCGAAGCAGCGCCACATCCCGCACGGCGCATTGCTGGTGCGGTGTATGTCAGTTGTTCAGGTCGCGGGGGTCCGCACTTCGGTGGCGACAGCGCCGAGTTGCAATGGGTGCGTCACGCATTGGGCGATGTGCCTTTGGTGGGCTTCTTTGCCAGCGGCGAGATTGCCCATCACCATCTGTATGGCTACACCGGTGTGTTGACGGTTTTCACCACACCGGCTGAAGCCACTTAAACGCAGTTTTTGCGGCAGCCTCAAACACCGCGTGCGCGGTTTTGTTTGAATTGCGTTTGGAACGCCGCAAAGCTGTCTGCTTCCAATGCGGCACGCACTTCCTTCATGAGGTTCAAGTAGTAGTGCAAGTTGTGAATGGTGGTCAACATGGGGCCGAGCATTTCACCGCAGCGATCCAGGTGATGCAAATACGCACGGCTGAAGCCTTCGCGGCCACCCTCGTCCCAAGACACGCCTGAGCTGCCTGCGCAGGCATGGCATGTGCAGGTGGTGTCCAGAGGTTGATGATCTGTTTTGTGACGCGCGTTGCGCAATTTCAAATCGCCAAAGCGCGTGAACACAGTGCCATTGCGGGCATTGCGCGTGGGCATCACACAGTCAAACATGTCAACGCCTTGCGCCACGCCTTCCACCAAATCTTCGGGCGTGCCCACGCCCATTAAATAGCGCGGCTTGTGGGCCGGCAAACGGTGCGGCGTGTGCGCCATGATTTGCAGCATTTGTTCTTTGGGCTCGCCCACACTCACGCCGCCAATGGCATAGCCCGGAAAGTTCATGTCGACCAAATGGTCGAGTGACTCTTGGCGCAAGTTTTCAAACATGCCGCCTTGCACAATGCCAAACAAAGCATTGGGATTTTCCAATCGCTTGAATTCGTCTTGGCTGCGCTTGGCCCAACGCAAACTCATCTCCATCGACTTACGCGCCTCGGCTTCTGTGGTGAGGTGACCTTTGGTTTCGTAAGGCGTGCATTCGTCCAATTGCATCACGATGTCCGAGTTCAACACCGTTTGAATTTGCATGCTCACCTCAGGGGACATGAACAATTTGTCGCCATTCACAGGCGATGAAAAGTGCACACCTTCTTCGGTGATTTTGCGCATCTCGCCCAAGGACCAAACCTGAAAGCCACCCGAGTCAGTCAGGATGGGCTTCTGCCATTTTTCAAAACCGTGCAAGCCGCCAAAACTGGCCATGATGTCCAGGCCTGGGCGCATCCACAAATGAAAGGTGTTGCCCAAAATGATTTGCGCACCCATCTCTTCGAGGCTGCGCGGCATCACACCCTTCACAGTGCCGTAGGTGCCCACGGGCATGAAGATGGGGGTTTGCACCACGCCATGGTTCAGGGTCAATTGACCGCGGCGCGCGTGGCTGTGCGGGTCGGTTTTGAGAAGTTCAAATTGAAGCATGCTTCATTCTAAGTAAGTGTTGTCAAAGATGGCGCAAATTGCGCACAAGGCGCGCACCTGAGGATCGATCAAGCGGCGCGCGTGAGCAGCATGGCATCGCCATAACTGAAGAAACGGTAGCGTTGTTCAATGGCATGGGCATAAAGTGCCATCACACGGTCGTAGCCGGCGAGGGCGCTGACCAACATCATCAAGGTGCTTTTGGGCAAATGAAAGTTGGTGATGAGACAGTCCACCCATTGAAACTCAAAACCTGGGGTGATGAAGATTTGCGTGTCGCCTTGGGCTTGACCGGATTGGGCCCAAGACTCCAAGGTGCGCACGGAGGTGGTGCCCACGGCCCACACCTTGCCGCC
>CANGCI010000179.1 GCA_947451995.1 Comamonadaceae bacterium
CACACAGTGCAGCCCTGCCACTGGTTTTGCAATACAGAGTGATTTTGAGATCGCGCGATTGATATTGCGGATTGGCTGCAAGCTTGAACTCCAACATGCCGCGTGACATGTGAATAGCACCAGGTAGATGGCCAGACTGAAACTCCTCAACCTCACGAACGTCGATTAACACGTCATTTTGAGCAATCACAGCAGGCGCTTTGTCAATTGGAATTTCAAGAACCGTTAGTTTTGCGGCCAATACCAAGTCGTGAGGTGTTTTCATTTTTCACTTCTCTTTAATCAGTTCAAGTGGTTTCAAATATACCCCCTTAGGTATTCAAATGTCCAGCACTTTATGCGAATCATAAGTCTGCAAAACTTAACGCAGATCAAAGAGAACTGATTGCCTTGCTAGCAAGATGGACACATTGACATTGCTATTTCAAAACACTCTGAAGGAGAAAAAATGAAATTGTTACACGACTTGTTTTTCACAGACTACGGCCTCATGAGCTTCATCGGCATCGTGTTCATGATGGGCATGGGGGTGTTTTTTCTGAGGCTGTTTTTGTCGGGAACACCACCCAAACCCTGATCACTCTTGCAATCAGGCAGATTGAAGTGCTTGTTCGTTCTGGATGCGATACAGCCGCCCCGATTTGTCCAAGGGCTCTATGACTTGCTCGCGAACAAGACCACTCACTTCACGGCTGACGGTTTCTAATTTGAGGTCCATCATGGCGCCCATGTCTTCACGAGAGAACATGCTGCTTTGGTTTGGCAAATCATCATGACGCATTTTCAGAATGAATTTTGAAACCCTTTGGCGAGCAGTTCCAAAATTCAAATCGGCCAACCAATCGTCTGCGCCTTTTAAAGCCTGTTGCCACTTTTGCATCAATCGGTTGTGAAGTCTGGGTGACTCGGTACTGAGCTTGTGCATCACACCCAAAGGTATGCGGCATACCTTCACATCATTGAGTGCCACTGCTTCTGAATCGTAATGCCCTGTGGCCAGTGCCTCAATACCCACCACATCACCCGCGCGCAATACGCGAATGATGCGCTCTCTGCCATCGGCTGTTGAGCGAACCAACTTGACCATGCCTTGGCGCAGCGTGAACACGCCCAAGGCTTTGTCGCCTTCTGAATAAAGCAGCCCTCCAACCGGATAAGCCATGTCATCAATGGGCGCATGAATGAGCCCAAAATCGTCTTCATTCAAATCGGCAAACAAAACCAGATCGCGAATGCCGCATGCACGGCAATCGGAAGTACCTTTCCAAGCTGATTCAACATGAATGGGGATCATTTGATTTTCTCAATTCACAAGTCATGAATATAACCCTCGCAAAGCCCTGGCGCACAGCACAAAGCCACTCAAGCACAGGAAGCCATAAATAAAGGGGCGAAGCACAGCCGCAGAAATTCGCTTAGAAACCCAATGTCCAAGTCCAACACCCAACAATGCAAACGGCATCAAACTTGCCAACGCTGTCCAGAGCGATACCTCCGCCAAGCCGCCTGTTGCGCCCACCATGCCAAGGGCGATGGAGGACAAACCAATGATGGTCATGGGCATGGTCGCACGGATTAGAAGCGGATCGGCCACGCGCTGCGACAACCACGACATGACCACAGGCCCTGCCGTTCCAAACATGGTTTCCACCAAACCCATGGCAAATCCAGCAAAGTGCAAGCCAGATGAACTCACACGAACAGCTGTAGCCGCGCCGCTCAAGCCTTTCCAACCGATGAAGATGACGTAACCGCCCAAGATCAACAAAAGCCACTCACCCTGAGTCCAGCGAATTAACCCAATACCCGCCAAGACACCGACTAACACTGAAGGCAACAAGGGCGGCAACTCACGCCACATCACCTGCTTGAAATTCAGTCCCGTATGCAAAACCGCTGCAGGCACATCGATCAACAATACCAAGGGCACCACAAATGCCAGCGGCCAATGCCATGCCAACAAAGGCACAATGATCAATGCTGAACCGAAGCCGGCCGTACCCAGAACGAAATAGCCTGCAAAAATCACGGCCACGGAATAGAGGCTGATGTCCATGACTTTAGCTTAAAGAAAATTTGCGTTGACGCTCAAGCATGCGCAATTGCGTGCAACACCGCATGCGCAATCACGCAAGACGCATCGACGGTCATGCTTTTGGAAGCGATGGCCTGAACCACTTGCTGCGGTGCCAGTAAATTGAACTCCGCCACTTCACCATCTTGGTTAACCGGCTGAACATCGGCAGGCACCACCAAGTTGTAGACCCACAATGTTTCGTGATGCCAACCACGGCTGACTGAGCGACAGGTGGTTACCTGGCCATTGGCAACAGCCGTCAACGCAAGCGCTTCCGACAAACCTGCCTCTTCTGCCATTTCTCGAACACCACACAGCTGCAAGGACTCACCCACGGGCAAACCGCCTGCCGCAATGTTGTCAAGCATGCCGGGATCCGTTGATTTGGTGAGAGAGCGCCGACCACACCACACAAAACCGTCTTCGGTGAATCCATTGACATGCACCGCATGGCTGCGCAAACCAAAGAACCTATAGGCTGCGCGCTCCATTTCGAATGCAGCTTGGTGTGCATTTGTTGGCTCGATGCATTGGCCATTGAACATGATTTCTGAATCGGGCCAGAAACTGAATTTTTCATTGCGCCAGCCGGTCACATGTCCGAGGTCACGCAACTCAATCGCCAAACTTTGCAAAGCTGCGCTTCGAGAAGCATGCGTATGCTCTGGCGTATCCCACACCAAGCCATGCGGCACACTTGTCCAGTCTTTGCGAATGGACAGAATCACTTTGGCATGGGCCGGTGTGAGATAACCCGCAGGAGAATGTGCGCTGCCCAAATACCAAGGCATGGCATCCTCTGACAAAGGCTGTTTGGCTTGCTGCAGACTCTGCTGCAGCACCTTCCGATCAGCATCACCCAAAGCTTGCAGAAATTTTTGAATGCAGCTTTTCATCAGTGCGCTTGATCCCAATTCAGGCCCACGCCCACTTCAGCGAGCAATGGCACCTTGAGGACGGCTACATCCGCCATCCATTTCGGCACAGCCACTTTGAGCCAATCCACCTCATCTTCGGGTACTTCAAAGACCAATTCGTCGTGTACTTGCATGATCACTTTGGTTTTGCGTTGCTCACGGTCTATGCCTTCTTGGACGGCGATCATGGACAGCTTGATCAAATCGGCAGCTGTGCCTTGCATGGGCGCATTGATGGCCGCACGCTCTGCACCCGCTCGTCTTGGGCCATTGGGCGAGTTGATTTCAGGCAAATACAAGCGACGGCCAAACACCGTTTCAACGTAGCCTTGGGATTTGGCCTGCTCGCGCGTCTCGTCCATGTATCGCTTCACGCCCGCAAAACGCTGGAAGTAGCGCTCGATGTAATTTTTGGCAGCACCGTTGTCGATGCCCAGCGCCTTGGCCAAGCCAAATGCACTCATGCCGTAAATCAATCCGAAGTTGATGGTTTTGGCATAGCGGCGTTGCTCGCTCGATACTTGGTCGGGCGTTAAACCAAACACTTCTGCTGCAGTGGCTTTGTGCACGTCCAAGCCTTGATGAAACGCTCTCAGCAAGGCTTCATCGCCACTGAGGTGCGCCATGATGCGCAATTCAATTTGCGAGTAATCGGCACTGGCAATCAAGCTGCCGGCGGGTGCCACAAATGCTTCGCGCACTTTGCGGCCTTCGGCTGTGCGAATGGGAATGTTTTGCAAGTTGGGATCGTTGCTAGACAAACGTCCTGTGACCGCAACGGCTTGCGCATAGTGCGTGTGGACCCTGCCCGTTCTAGGTAAGGCCATCTGCGCCAGCTTGTCGGTGTAAGTGCCTTTGAGTTTGGACAAGCTGCGGTGTTCCAAGATGCGTGCGGGCAAGGGATAGTCCTCGGCCAATTTCTCCAGCACTTCTTCATCGGTGCTGCGCGCACCAGTGGCCGTTTTTTTGATCACTGGCAAACCCAGCTTGTCAAAAAAGATTTCACCCAACTGTTTAGGGCTGCTCAAGTTGAAAGGCTGCCCTGCAATTTCGTACGCCTCTGTTTCGAGTTGCAAGATACGTTGACCCAAAGCTTGGCTTTGCGCAGCCAGCGTGGGACCATCAATCAACACGCCATTGCGCTCAATGCGAAACAAGGCTTCGCTGGTGGCAATTTCGATGTCGTAGATGGCGCGTAATTTGGCGTCTGCTTGAATGCGAGGCCAGAGCACCCCATGCACATCCAAACATTGGTCTGAGTCTTCACATGAATACTCAGAAGCTTTTTCAACATCGACTTGTGCAAAAGAAATTTGATGGGCACCCTTGCCGCACAGATCTTCATAGGTGATGCCAGTTCGGCCCACGTGGCGCAGTGCCAAACTGCTCAGGCTGTGAGGCTTGTGCACTTCAAGCACATAACTTTGCAACATGGTGTCGTGCGCATAGCCGCGAACTTCAATGCCCACATTGGCAAACACATGTCGATCGTATTTGATGTGCTGACCTACTTTGAGTTTGAGGGGGTTTTCTAACCAAGGCTTGAGCTTGGCCAATACGTCGTCCATCGGCAAATGCCCTGGTGCATCGGGGCCGTCATGGCGCAAGGGC
>CANGCI010000180.1 GCA_947451995.1 Comamonadaceae bacterium
AGCGCATCAGGCACTGGCAGAGGCATGACCTCAATGCCCTCTTCCAACAAGTCTTTCGTTTCTTCGATCGAGGCTTGCCCTCGAATGTTGCGCTCTTCCGATTCGCCGTAGTGCATCTTGCGCGCTTCTTCAGCAAAGTTTTGTCCCACATCTTCGGTGTTGGCAATGACGTGCTTGACCATCTTCATCCAAGCTTCTTGCACCATCTCTGCTGCTTCGGGATGCACTTGCGCCAAGCCAGAAGCGACGGCATCTGCAGTGGGTGCCGATGGCACGTTGGACGCAGCAGAGGCAACGCCAGAGGCAGCAGAAGGTTCTTCTTGGGGGGCCGTGTTGGTTGAACGAGGCTCTGTGGCACCCAAATTCAAACGCGGTGCAGATGGAAGTTTGCGCACTTCGGTGTTGGCACACATCGGGCAAGCCACCAATCCTCTTTCACGCTGGGATTGGTAATCTTCCTCTGAACCAAACCACCCTTCAAAGGTGTGCATGCCTGCGCATTGAAGGTTCAAAACTTTCATAACGTGCTCACACAAAAGAAAAGCTGAAGCGCACGGGTCGCTTCAGCTTGGCTTGAATCAGATGGGCGTGCATCTGATGGGCCCTGTTCAATTGGCCAACATCTGGGCCACTGAGCGTGCGCACAGTGACATCAATGCGCCGGGCACAATGCCCAAGACCAAGACGAGCAAACCGTTGATGGACAAGACCACGCGCACGTCGGCGTCTGCGGTGACGGTGGTGGCCGTAACCGCCTCATCAAAGTACATCACTTTGACAACGCGCAAGTAGTAGAAGGCGCCAATCAAAGACATGGCCACGGCAAATACCGCCAAGGCAATGTCGGCTGTGTGGCCAGAAGCTACCAAAGCTTGCAACACAGACAGCTTGGCATAGAAGCCCACCATGGGGGGAATACCCGCCAAAGAGAACATGCAGATGGCCATCACGCCAGCATACAAGGGGCTGCGGTTGTTCAGGCCCGCCAAGTCGGTGATTTCTTCGCTTTCAAAGCCTTGACGTGCCAGCAACAGAATGACGCCGAACGAAGCCAAGGTGGTGAGCACATAGCCCACCACGTAGAACATGGCAGAGCTGTAGGCGTTGGCACCCATGGCTGCATTGCCACTGACCACACCGGACATCAGGCCGATGAGCACAAAACCCATTTGCGCGATGGTGGAGTAAGCCAACATGCGCTTAAGGTTGGTTTGAGCAATGGCAGCCAAGTTACCGACCAGCAATGAGGCAATGGCCAGCAGCGCCAGCATTTGTTGCCAATCAATGGCCAAGGGCAGCAAGCCCTCTACCAACAAACGAATGGCAATGGCAAACGCGGCCAATTTGGGCGCACCGGCAATCATGAGGGTTGCAGCAGTAGGCGCGCCTTGGTAAACGTCAGGCACCCACATATGGAATGGCACCACACCCAGTTTGAAAGCCAGACCCGCCACCACAAAGACCAAACCAAAGACCAAGACTTGATGCTTCACTTGACCGCTTGCAATGACTTTGAACACAGTGGCCAGGTCCAAAGAACCCGTGGCGCCGTACAACATGGACATGCCGTACAACAAGAAACCAGAGGCCATGGCGCCCAATACGAAGTACTTCATGGCAGCTTCTGTGGCTTGGGTGTTGTCGCGGCGCAAAGCCACCAAGGCGTAGCTCGACAGCGTGAGCAATTCCAGGCCCAAATACAAGACCAAGAAGTTTTGGCCGGAGATCATGACGCACATGCCCAGCAGTGCAAACACCGACAAGCTGAAAATCTCGCCACCGCGCAACATGTCGCGCTCTGCCGCATAGGGGCGTGCATAGACCAAGGTGACCATGACGGCGATGGTGGCAAAACACTTGAGCCAATGGCCCATGGGGTCGGAGACCACCAAACGACCAAAGCCATAGAGCGTGTGGCCGGCATCGGCATAAAACGCATTCAGCAATGCCACGCCACCCAAGGACACCAAGGTTAAAACGTATGTCACAGTGCGCTTAGGGCTGGTGACCAACAGGTCCACCAAAGCAATGACGCAGGCCATGACCAGCAATGCGATTTCCGGATACACCGTCGTCCAGCTGGTTGAGTCAATCATGTCAATTCTCTCTATCTTTAAGTTTCAGCGGCGCAATGTCGATCAAGGCAATTTAGAAGCAGCCACATGCTGCAACAAATTGGCCACAGAGACTTCCATCACATCGGTGAAAGGCTTGGGATACAAACCCATGTAAAGCACCGCAATGGCCAACAATGCCATGACAGTGAATTCACGTGCGTTGATGTCAGTCAGTTCTTTCACGTGATCGTTGGTGACAGGACCCAGGTAGACGCGTTTGAACATCCACAAGGTGTAAGCGGCACCAAAAATCAAGGCCGAGGCAGCCAACAGGCCCACCACGAAGTCAAACTTCACGGCACCCAAAATGACCATCCACTCGCCTACGAAACCGGCTGTGCCTGGCAAACCGCAGTTGGCCATGGAGAACAACAAGGCAAAGGCTGCAAACTTGGGCATGGTGTTGACCACGCCGCCGTAGCTGGCAATTTCACGCGAGTGCACGCGGTCGTACAACACGCCAATGGACAAGAACATGGCGGCAGATACAAAGCCGTGCGCAATCATTTGCACCAATCCACCGGACACACCCAGCGGATTGAAGATGAAGAAGCCCAAGGTGACAAAGCCCATGTGCGCCACCGATGAATAAGCCACCAGCTTTTTCATGTCTTGTTGCACCATGGCCACCAAGCCCACATAAATCACTGCCACCAAGGACAAGACGATCATGAAGGTGGCCCACTCGCGCGCTGCGTCGGGGGCAATGGGCATGGAGAAACGCAAGAAGCCATAGGCACCCAGTTTCAACATGATGGCCGCCAACACGGCAGAGCCACCTGTAGGGGCTTCAACGTGCACGTCGGGCAACCAAGTGTGAACTGGCCACATGGGCACCTTGACCGCAAAGGCTGCGAAGAACGCAAAGAACAAGAAGTTTTGCGCCGTGGCCGACAAAGGCAGCTTGTGCCATGCCGCAATGTCAAAGCTGCCACCCGACTGGGTGTACAAGTAAATCAAGGCGATCAAAGTCAGGAGTGAGCCCAACAAGGTGTACAAGAAGAACTTGAACGCCGCATAGATTTTGTTCGGACCGCCCCAAATACCAATGATCAAATACATTGGAATGAGCGTGGCCTCAAAGAACACGTAGAACAGCAAACCGTCTAAAGCGGAAAACACGCCAACCATCAAGCCAGACAAGATGAGGAACGCGGCCATGTACTGGTTCACTTTTCGCGTGATCACTTCCCAACCCGCAATCACCACAATCACATTGATGAAAGCAGTGAGGATGACGAACCACACAGAAATGCCGTCAACACCCAAGTGGTAGTTGACGTTGAAGCGATCAATCCAAGACGCTTTTTCGACAAACTGCATGGCAGCTGTGTCAAGTTTGAAGCCACTGTACAAAGGCAGTGTGATCAGGAAACTGATGATCGATCCGACAAGGGCCAACCAGCGCACAGCCGGAGCTTGTTCATCACGACCCAAAGCCAGTAAAACAAGACCGAACGCGATAGGCGTCCAGATGGCAAGGCTCAACAAATTCATTTTGATGCTTCCTTATTTGTTGAGCCAGACGAAGTACGTCATCAGCAAGAAAATACCCAAGATCATCACCAAGGCGTAGTGGTAGAGGTAGCCCGATTGCAGCTTGCGGGTCCAGGCTGAAACCATGCCCACCAGCTTCCAAGAGCCGTTGACAAGCAAGCCGTCGATCAAGGTGCGATCGCCAACTTTCCAAAGTCCATTGCCCAAGGCGCGTGCACCGCGGGCCAAAACGTTTTCGTTGAACCAGTCCATGTAGTACTTGTTCTCAAGAATGACCACCAAGGGACGCAGCGCACGGCCAATGGCGGCTGGCACTGCGGGGTTGATCAAGTACATGTACCAAGACACCACCACACCGGCCAAAGCCAGCCAGAACGGCGCAGTGGTCACAGCGTGCAAAGCCATGGCCACGGGGCCGTGGAAGGCATCTGCCAATTCATGCATCACGTGGTGCTTGTCGCCGTCCACAAAGATCGCGTCTTTGAAGAACTCGCCAAACAGCATGGGGTCGATGGTCATGTAACCAATGACCACAGAAGGAATGGCCAACAAAATCAGGGGCACAGTGACCACCCAAGGTGACTCGTGCGGACCATGATCGTCGTGACCATGGTCGTCATGGTGATCATCGTGGTGACCGTGATGTGCGTCTGGGTTCTGGTCATAGCGCTCTTTGCCATGGAACACCAAGAAGTACATGCGGAAAGAATAGAAGGCTGTGACGAACACGCCGGCCAGCACCGCAAAGTGTGCAAAGCCAGCCGCAGGCAAATGGCTTTCGGCCACGGCTTCAATGATGCTGTCTTTGGAATAGAAGCCAGAGAAGAAAGGCGTACCGATCAAAGCCAAAGAACCGAGCAAAGACGTGATCCATGTGATGGGCATGTACTTGCGCACGCCGCCCATGTAACGGATGTCTTGGTTGTGGTGCATGCCCATGATGACCGAGCCTGCGCCCAAGAACAACAA
>CANGCI010000181.1 GCA_947451995.1 Comamonadaceae bacterium
AAGACCTGATGCAAAACCCGAAAAAAATATGTCATAATCGCGTTCTTCGCAATCCTGCCCGGGTGGTGAAATTGGTAGACGCAGGGGACTCAAAATCCCCCGCCGAAAGGCGTGCCGGTTCGATTCCGGCCTCGGGCACCATCGATTTTTCTTAAATCGAATTACATTAGTTGCGAAATGCTTTTCCTGCTGATACTCGCATTAGCTGTACTGTACCCTGCAGTGCACATCCTGAATGGTTGGCTGTTTGACTTTGCCACCATCAACCACCACATCTCGCTGATCTACCTGCCTGCCTTTTTACGGCTGTTCAATCTGCTGGTGTTGGGGCCTGTTTACGGAACGCTCACAACCATTATGGGCGGCCTGTTTCTCATGGGCAACTTCAATGAAGCACTGGCCTTTGCACTGTTCAACATAGCATGCTCAGCGACCGGGCCATTGCTAGCCCTCATTGGCTTCAGGCTCTACGCTCAAAGACACGTCGAGCTCACTTCTTTGCGTGACCTCACAACGCTGACACTCATTTATTGCATTTGCAATTCACTGATCCACCACACTGCTTGGCAAATTTTGGAATCTACGCGTGAATTTGATCTGCAAGAGGCCGCTTGGATGTTCGTTGGCGACTTCAACGGTGCTTTGCTTGGCGCTTACCTCACAAAAGCGCTGGTCGATGCACTTGAAAAGCGAGGCTTCAATTTTTCAGGCTCTTCGCAGCCCAAAAACTGAGCGCCACCAATGGCAAGCTGACCGCAAAGGTGGCGCGAATGCCGAAGTACTCAGCCACCCAACCCAACAAGGGTGGGCCAATCAAAAAAATCACAAATGAAGTTTGCGCCAAAGCGGCCACATTCACGGCCGCAGGTCTGTCAGTGCGCTGTGCAGCGGCAGACATGGCCAGCGGAAAAATGGCACTGGTGCCAACACCCATCAAGGCCAAACCCAACAAAGCCAACCATGCAGCTTGAGCCCAAGTGACAGCGCAGACACCCAAACCTAAAACCAAAATCAAACCTCTGGCAACGCGAACGGGTTGAAATCTCTCCACCAAACGATCCGCAAAAAAACGGGTCACTGCTTGGGTTGTGGCGCCTGCAGCAACCGCCAGACCACACACAAAGGGACTGCTTGAAAAAACATCACGCATGTAAATGGCAGACCAATCAATGCCCGCACCTTCCATGAGCATGGCCGCAAAGGTGGCCACAACCAACATCAAAATAGCAGGCGTTGGCCATGCGAACTGAACGCTTTCCTGAGTGTCTTCTGAACTGACACGTGGCCTGTGAGGTGCAGCCTCAAACCTGCCCAACAGCAGCGTCACCATGAGGGTGACCACAGCCACCACGCACATCAAATGAAGTTGCGGTGACAAACCCCATTGCGCAGCCACCCCCCCCATCAAACCGGCCGATGCAAAGCCAATGCTCCAAAATGCATGCGCCCTGTTCATGATGCGACGACCCACCGCAAATTCAACACGATCAGCTTCTAAATTAACCACCTGCTCAATGGCGCCAATGCAAATGCCAGCAGGCAACAAACTCATGAACATCCAAAAGGGATGGGCAGCAAACGCAGCCAAGGCATAAAACACGGCGACAAGCGGCAGCCCTAACCACAGGATTTTTTGCGCACCCCAGCGCTCAATCCACCGGCCACCCAAGGTCAAAGAAATGAGGGTGCCCGACGCTGTGCCAATGAGACCCAAGCCCAAAGCACCTTCGGCCACGCCCATGCTGAGTTGAACCTCGGCCATGCGGGGATACAAACCTCCCAACGCCAGGGCGTAAAGAAAAAATGCAGCATAAACCCGCTGAACGGCAGAAATGTCCCAACCGACTCTTCGGAAAATTTTCATGGGAAAAATTTCAAACTCTCTTCGAGCGTTTTGCCGCCAAGGGCAGCAAACCTTCTTTCACCGTCGGGTAATGCAATTGAATTTTGAGTTCAGATTTCAGCCGTTGATTCTGCAACCTTCGCGATTCACTCATGAAACTCAACAGCATCAGTGGCAAGGTTTCTTGTGCCTGTGTTCGCTGCACGCGGGGTGGACGAGGCAAACCCATCAGGTCAGCGGCCATGTCAAAGTAATCACCCATTTTCAGATGCGTGTCGTCACTGACGTGCACCACACGTTGCGGTTGACCGCGCCATACAGCGGCCACACAGGCTCTGGCCAAATCATCGGCATGGATGTGGTTGGTAAAAACATCGTCCTGCGCGATCAACACCGGGGTCCCTTTCAGGAGGCGCTCGCGTGGTGTGCCGTTGGGCCGGTCGGCTGCGTAGATACCTGGAATTCGCAAAATGCTGGTTCGAACACCTGTTTTGCCAAGAAATCGAACGATGCGCTCAGCATCCACACGCCGAATCGCGCGAGGCGTATGGGGTTGAACTGTTTGCGTTTCGGGCACCCAGGCGCCACCACAATCGCCATACACACCGCTGGTTGAGCCATACACCAAGCTTTTGGGCAAGCTTCTCTTTTGAAGTGCTCTGACGAGATTCAGGGTGCGCGGATCGGTCGACCAGCCGCCCACTCTGTCGGCGGGCGGTGGCGCTAAATGAAGAATGCGCGTTGCCCAGCCGGACAAACGCTGCAGGGTTTCGGGTGCATCTAAGTTACCGATCAGCGGAACAATGCCCTGCGCCCTGAAACTGGCAGCTTTTTCTGGGCTCGAGGTCAAGGCGGCCACCCTGGTTCGACCCACCCATTGTTTGGCCGAACGTTGACCCACATCACCACATCCGATGATCAAAACGCGCTCTTTTCGAAAGCGAGCAGGCAAGGCGCCCAAAGGGGTTTGGTTTGAAGGCAAAATCAGGGGTCAAAGAATTTCAGACCCCCCTAGGATAACGAAAACATGAGCTTCCAAATCACCGTTGAGCCAAGTGGCCGTACTTTCAGTGCTGACAGCAGCGAAACTTTGCTGGCGGCAGGCATTCGACAAGGCATTGGCCTGCCCTATGGCTGCAAAGATGGCGCATGTGGTTCTTGCAAGTGCAAGAAGATTTCTGGCACCGTGGTTCACGGCGAACACCAGGCCAAGGCTTTGAGTGCAGAAGAAGAAGCACAAGGCTTGATCTTGACCTGCTGTTCCAAAGCACAAAGCGATTTGGTGCTCGAGTCCCGCCAAGTGACCGAAGAAGGCAGTTTCCCCATCAAGAAAATGCCAGTTCGTGTGGTCAGCCTCGAGAAGAAGTCGCACGATGTGATGTCAGTGATCATGCAACTGCCTGCCACCGATGTGATGAAATTCCACGCAGGCCAGTACGTTGAGTTTTTGCTGCGCGATGGCGCACGGCGCAGCTACAGCATGGCCAATGCGCCCCACACCTTGGACCCTGCAGCACCCAAAGTGGAATTGCACATTCGTCACATGCCCGGCGGCAAGTTCACCGATGTGGTGTTCAGCACCATGAAAGAAAAAGACATTTTGCGCATTGAAGGCCCTTACGGCAGCTTCTATTTGCGTGAAGACTCGCAAGCACCCATTATTTTGTTGGCCTCGGGCACGGGCTTTGCACCGATCAAAGCCTTGATCGAGCACATGCAGCACAAACACATCACACGTCCCGCCACCCTGTATTGGGGCGGCCGGCGTCCCTCCGATTTGTACATGAGCGACTGGGTGGAAGCGCAAGTAAAAGCCATGCCCAACCTCACTTACGTGCCTGTGGTGTCCGATGCTTTGCCAGAAGATGCATGGACCGGCCGAACAGGCTTTGTGCACCAAGCGGTCTTGCAAGATCACGCCGACTTAAGCGGCTACCAAGTTTATGCCTGCGGTGCGCCCATTGTGGTCGACTCTGCACGCGCAGATTACGTTGGCAAAGCAGGTCTGCCCGAAGAGGCTTTCTTTGCAGATTCATTCACCACGGAAGCCGACAAGGCCAAGGAGTCCAACTGATGCGCAACACATTTGTCCATCGCCGCACATGGCTGCTGTCTGCTGGCTTCATAACTGCCTCTTCGCTGTTCAGCGGCCTTGCTTCTGCTCAGACACAGTCCAGCGCACCTGCGCTTGCACCCTTGGCCGCACCCGCGCCTTCCTTGAACAAGCCGATTCGTTTGGTGGTGCCTTATGCACCCGGAGGCCCCATCGACGTCACCGCACGTGCATTGGCTGAGCGCGTCAAAGATTCACTGGGTGTTGTGATCATTGACAACAAGCCGGGCGCTGGTGGCAACCTGGGTGTGGACATTGTGGCCAAAGCACCTGCCGATGGTTACACCATTGGCATTTCTGCCGTGGCCACGCACGCCATCAATCCTTGGCTGTTTAACAAGATGCCCTTCAATGCGGCCACCGACTTTGCGGCCATCACTCAAATGGTCCGCGTGCCCAATGTGCTGGTGATGAATGCCGACACAGCTCAGCGCCTCAAAATCAACACGGTGGCCGATTTGATTGCATACGGCAAAGCCAATCCTGGCAAACTGAACGTGGGCTCAGGTGGCAATGGCAGTGCGGGCCATTTGGCCGCCGAAATGTTCAAGCGCGATGCAGGTATCTTTGCGGTTCACATTCCCTACAACGGCGGTAACCCTGCGCAGCTGGCTTTGTTGTCAG